>CALLYL010000365.1 GCA_937859535.1 uncultured Myxococcales bacterium | reverse complement strand
TGCGACGAAGCGGGTTGCTCCAAAGGTTATTGCGCGAGTGAAGCGAGTGAGCGTCGCTACTGCATGAAGCCGTGTGATGGGGACAGTGACTGCCGGACTGGCTATCAGTGTGTGGCCACCGGTACCTCCGGGGCAGTGCCGGTGGCCTATCGAGACGGTGACGGCAACATCAGCCAGAACGAAGCGCGCTACTGCGCGCCTCCCAAGTAAGTAGGCGTGACGATGGCGAGCGACAAGCTCGGGCCTTGGGCGAAACTGCGACGGTTGTTTGCGACGGGTTGGTCGTGGACGACGCGGTTGGCCGAAGCCCTGCTGTCGACGTCGTGGCGCTTGCGGCGCTATCTGGTCCGCCGGCTGTTATCAAGCTTGGTTTCCGTGGCTGGGGTGGTTGCGCTGACCTTTGTGCTACTTCACCTGATTCCTGGCGATCCCGTCGACAACCTGCTCGGAGAAGATGCCCGCCCGCAGGATAAGATTGAACTCCGTCGCTGTATGGATTTGGATCAGACGCTGCCGATTCAGTTTGGCCGCTTCGTGAAGAGCATCTTCGACGGGACGCTTGGCTATAGTTGTCCCGACCGCAAGCTGACGGTGGCCCAGCGGATCAAAAAGGCGCTGCCTCCGACGGCGACTTTGGCAGTGTCGGCGATGCTGGTGGCGCTGGGATTGGCGTTGCCGCTTGGGATTGTCGCTGCCCTGAAGGTGCGGAGTCGCTGGGACGCGGCACTGACGGCGGTGGCACTGCTTGGAATTAGCATGCCAGCGATGTGGCTGGGTCCGATGCTGCTGTACCTGTTTTACGTACTGGTGCCGTGGTTTCCGGGACCAGGAGAAGACACCGGGAGCCTGCGTGGGCTGGTGCTGCCGTCGGTGATGCTCGGCACGCACTTGATGGCGATGCTGGCCAGGATGACGCGATCATCGCTGCTCGATACGTTGTCAGAGGACTATGTGCGTACCGCTCGGGCCAAGGGTCTACCGCCGTGGAAAGTGGTGCTCAAGCACGCGATGCGCAATGCGCTGTTGCCGGTGATTACTGTCGCAGGCATGCAGTTCGGGGCGCTGCTCGCGGGGGCGGTGGTGACCGAGAAGGTGTTTGCACGACCGGGACTTGGGACGCTATTGCTCGAGGCGATCGCGCAGCGTGACTACCGGGTGGTACAGGGCCTGACGCTGGTGATCGCGGTGATGTACGTGCTCATCAACCTGATCGTGGACGTGCTGTATGCGGCGGTCGATCCGAGGATTCGCGTATGAGCCCGTCGCAAGACAAGAAGCGCTGGTCGCTGCCTCCGCTGGGAACGGCGGCCTGGCTGGGCGCGGGTTTGCTGCTGGTGTTTGTGGTGATTGGGCTTGTGGTGCCGCTGCTTTTATCGGGATCTCCGTCGGCGCAGGATCTCGATCACTTGCTCGAGGGTCCGAGTCGACGGCACTGGCTCGGGACCGACGAAAACGGCTGCGACCTGCTCGTGCAGATGTGTTTCGGGGCGCGGCTGTTACTTGGGCTGTGCTCGTCGGTGGTAGGTTTGTGCCTGAGCTTGGGGCTTCTCATCGGGGTGTCGGCGGGTTATCTGGGCGGCTGGCTCGATGAGGTGGTGATGCGCGTGATCGACGTGCTGCTGGCCTTCCCGGGCATCTTGCTCAACATCGCGATTGTGGCGCTGGTGCCGAAGGCGGGCGTCGGAGTGCTGATCTTCGCGCTGGCGGTGAACGGCTGGGTTGGCTATGCGCGAGTGGCGCGGGCGCAGGTGCTAAGGGTGCGCGAGCAGGAGTACATTTTGGCGGCGCGCTCCGTCGGATGTAGTCCGTGGCGGGTGATGCTGCGGCACATCCTGCCGAACATCTGGTCGCCGATCATCGTGCAGGCGACGTTTGGTTTTGCCGGTGTGGTGCTGGTCGAGGCGAGCTTGAGCTTTTTGGGACTGGGTCCACCGGTGCCGTATACCTGGGGCGCGCTTTTATCGCAGGGCACGAACTTCTTTTGGCGCACGCGGCACCTGATCTTGGTGCCAGGGCTGTCGATCGCACTGCTGGTGCTTGCGTGTAACTTGCTAGGGGATGGGCTGCGCGACTACGTCGATCCCAAGCGGAAGCGCTCTCGCTGATCCGATGGGCGGACTGTGACGCGCTTAGGTCGACTTGATGGTCCAGTTGCGCTCGATGGTAATCATCGGGGCGGCTGAGTTCGGGAATTCAATCTTTTTGATGAGGTCGTCGATGCACTCGCGGACTTTGGTTCCGTCGGGGCCTTTGTCGACCTTGACGTTGGTCTTGATGTTGATGACCTGGCCGCGGCCATTGATGGTCACGTGGGTGGCAATTTCGACGCTGTTGGCACCCTTATCGAGGGCTTCCGAGACCGCGCAGTCTTGGACCTGACTGCCCTTGGCCTGGAGCATCGCGGTCAGCTCGGCTGCGGTGCCGGTCGGCTTCTTGGCCTTGCCCTTGCCTTTGGCGGGTGCTTTGGCGGGCGTCTTGGCGGGTGCTTTTGCTGCGGCCGGTGGGCTGTCCGCTGCCGACCCGACAGGCATCATCGAGGCCATCGTCCAGACTGCGAATACAGCCCCTAGGATATTGCCTTGTCGACGGGCTTGCCGAGCAGGTGCAGTGTGAATAGCCGACATCGTCTCTCCTCTTACAGATTTTGCCATTTTACTTGGCTTTGTAGCTTTCCTGGGGATTACGGTGCCAGCGTCGCAAATATTCGCAGAATTTTGGCTCCTACATCACCAAGTTCGCTGTCGCCGAACATCCGGGTCGGAAGGATTGCAGTTGTCACCGTGACTAAGCTACTGTGCGGCCATGGCTGCCGATCACTCGCCACGTTTTCTTCGTCTGTGCGAACAAGCCCGGACCGAAATCGTCGAGGTCAGCGCCGCAGAGTTCGAGCGTGAGCTGGCCGAGCGGCAGTCCCTTCTCTCATCGGGACGAGAGCCGACGGAGCTCTACTTTCTCGATGTTCGCGAAGACCACGAATGGCTGACGGAGCGGATCCCCGGCTCGACGCACCTTGGCCGAGGGCTGCTCGAGCGGGACATTGAAAAGCTCATTTCCGATCCCGAGACCGACATCGTGCTGTACTGCGGTGGTGGGTATCGCTCGGCGCTGGCCACTCAGTCACTCGGCAAGATGGGCTACACTCGCGTTCGTTCGTTGGCTGGGGGCTTTCGAGGCTGGAAGGAATCTGGGCGTCCGACGGTCCTCGGTGAGCCGCAGCCTGAACTGAGCCACTTTCGCCACCACGTCATAGAGGGACAGACCATGACACCCAAGCACATCATCGTCGCTACCGACCTGACCGAGCTTTCCGAGCCAGCGCTGCGGATGGCAAGGTCTCTCGCGGAGCCACTCGGCAGCCGCATCACGATGGTCCACGTTCTGGAGCCAGCACCGACGCCGCCGGGGCTTGAGGCGTTTGCTCTCGAAGGCATGCCGCTCGACTGGGAAGAGCGGTTGCTACAGGGGCGTAGCGAGGCTGCAAGTCGACGGCTGGCAGACACGGCGGCAGCGGAATCGTCACCCAAGGTGAGCGTTCACTGGCGACTGTTGCAAGGGCGGATGCCCGACGCGCTGTTGGAGGAGATCAAGTCGCTAGAAGGCGATTTGCTGATCGTCGGAACCCACGGTCGTAAGGGTGTGTCGCACTTTCTGCTCGGTTCGGTGGCGGAAAAGCTGATGCGCGGCGCGACCTGTCCGGTGCTGGTGGTTCGTCCGACAACGCACTAAGTCGCTTCGCTGAGTCGATTCCAAGATGGCCAGAGCCGCTTTTTTTGACATGGATCTGACGCTGCTACGCGTCAACAGCGGTTCTCGCTGGATCAAGTATCAGCGACGACGCGGGGAGATCAGTTGGCCGATGCTGGTGCGGAGTGGCTTCTGGCTGTTCCAGTATCAGTTGTCGGTGCTGAACATGGAGTCGGTGGCGGCCAAGCTGGCGACGGACATGGCTGGTGACGCCGAGTCCGAGATGCGTGACAAAGTGGGGGAGTTCTATCGGACTGAGCTCCGGGATACGATTTCTCCCATCGCCCGTGAAGCACTGGAGCGGCATCGAGAGCAGGGTGATTCGATCGTGCTGCTGACGAGCGCGACGCCCTACGTGGCTGAGCCACTGGCCGACGAACTGTTGATTCCTCATGTTCTGTGCACGCGGTTGGCTGTCGAAAATGGTCGATTTTCGGGGGCTCTACTCCCACCGACCTGTTACGGCGTCGGCAAAGTGCACCATGCCGAGCGCTTCGCTGAGGCCCACGGCATCGATCTTGCGCAGAGCGTCTTTTATACCGATAGCTATAGTGATCTGCCGATGCTGCTCCGTGTCGGTCACCCCGTCGCCGTGAATCCCGATGGTCGCTTGGTGCGCTATGCTCGTCGGCGCGGCTGGCCTATCTTGAACTGGTAGCGCATCGCTTCGCCTAGGAGAGACTTGGAATGACTCCGATCGTGAAAGTTCCCGACGCGACAGTTTGCCTGCCCCCAGCGGTAGGTCGGCTCATCGAGTTGGCTCTCGATGAAGACCTGGGTCGTGGCGACGTGACCAGCGAAGCCATTTTTGGCTCACACGAGTCCGCTCAGGCGATCATCCTCGCGAAGAGTGAGCTGGTGCTGTCCGGGCTCGATGTCGCGATGGCGGTGTTTCAGTCTGTCGATGCTCGCTTGTCGACCACGCCGCTGTTTCCGGATGGTAGCTCGATCCATCCACATACCCAGGTGATGCGGATTGAGGGGCCGCTTCGGTCGATTTTGGCAGCGGAGCGGACGGCGCTAAACTTTCTGCAGCGACTGTCGGGCATTGCGACGCTGACCCGGCGCTATGTGCATGCGGTGGCTGGAACCTCGGCGCGTATCGTTGACACCCGCAAGACCGCACCGGGTTTTCGCTTCCTCGATAAACGAGCGGTTCGCCACGGTGGGGCCCACAATCATCGCGCTGACTTGGGATCGGGCGTGCTGATCAAGGACAACCACGTCGCGGCTGCGGGCGGTGTCGGCGAAGCGATTCGTCGCGCTCGGGCTTATGCACCTCACACCGTGCGGATCGAGGCCGAAATTACAGCGCTGGAGCAAGTCAGCGAAGCGCTGGCGGCGGGAGTTGAGATTCTGCTTCTCGATAACATGTCGCCGGAACTGGTGCGTGAGTCGCTGCTGCGGCTGCCTCCTGCTTCTGACCCTCGGCGGCCGCTGGTCGAAGTATCCGGCGGAGTCAGTCTGGCGACGGTACGTGCGTACGCCGAAGCAGGGGCAGACCTGATCAGCGTTGGTGCACTCACTCACTCGGTGATCGCCGCCGATTTGTCGCTGGAAGTGGAAGCGTAAGCGCGTAAGGGGCCTTTGTTGAGTTCCGAGTCGCACCGTCCATCTTCGTCGAGTCCGTTTCGAGAGCAGTTGCTCTCGCCGGGGCGGCTACGGTTGTCGCTCGCAACTCCGGAAGCGCTCGACTGTGGGCGGCTGTGTGAGCTGACCGTCGATTTGGAGGCCAGGCCAGGCGATTCGCTTTCGCATCGCCGCGGACGAGTACGCTCGGCGGTTGTTGAACTGAGCGAGACGATGCTCGGTCGGTTGTTGGCAGCGCACCTGCCATCGCTGACGGCGCTGCTGCCTGGGGGCTTGCCGCAACCTGATCGCTTGGCGGTACGCTTTGTGGACGGCCGTGAGCGTCCGACGCTGCTCGTCATCGGACACTTTCCTGGGTCGCAGTCACAGGGGCTGTGGTGTTCACTGCGGTTGCCGCTGGGGCCCGGTCGCCAGGACTTTCGAGGGCCTCGGCGTAGCAGTGAACCGCTATCGCTGTCGATGAATCTTCTCGACGGAGAGGTGCGAGTCTACGGGTCGACCAAGACCGCTCCACCTTTGCTTGCGTTGTCGCTCGCGTTGTGCATCGGTTCGGCGCTGCTGACGTTTCGTCAGGCTTCGACGGAGTCTGCGATCCTGCCATCGACGGAATGTGCTCCCGGACCAGGCATGCGGCTTTTGTTTGCCCACGGTCTGCGCGAGGTCGGCGTGGACCTTTTGTGGGATGCCCTGCTGCAGGTCTTGCCTCGTCACGGCTATCGGGCGGCGGATGCGCAGTCTGCGGCCTTGGCTCTTGTCGAAGTCCAAGCGGGTACGTTGCGGTTAACGTACGAAGGCTTGGCTAGCTCGGTCGAGTTTGATGATGATCCACGTGGTCGATCGACGGTGGATGGCGGACAGGTCGAGTCGCTGCTGCTGGCCGATCGGCTGCTGATTGAGGGGGATATCCCGGCGGCATTGGCGGCCTACCAGATTGTGGGCAAGGTCGATTCGTTGTCGCCGGTGGCCAAGCTACGGCGGGCTCAGTTGCTTGCGACGGTACCGCGTCTCAGCGAAGAGACGTTGCGACTGCTGGATGGTCTATCGCTTGATCGCAGCGAGGATGTCGGCTTGCGTCTGCTGCGGTTGGGTCTGCAAGAGGTGGATCGTCGCGTCGAGGTGCTGTCTGAACTGGCAAGGTTGGCAGAAGATGATCGACAGACCATCGAGGAACGCGTGCTGCTGCTCCTATGGGCGGCGCGGCTTTCCAACGATGAATCGCAAGCTGTGACGCTTGCCTCGAGGGCGCTTGAGCTGGGCAGTGATGGAGAGACTGTCCCGACGATGGTGCTGGTAACGGACGCAGCCTCAGGGCTGTTGCAGGAGCTGTCTCATAAGCTGTTGTCGGATGCGAGCGCCGGTCCTCCGGCGATTGAGCGAGGGGAGCTTGGGGGAGAGCTGGCGCTGGGCGATCGCTGTTTCGTTGCTGGTGGTCTCTCTGAAGCGGCCAAGCACTATCGGCTGGCCCTGCAACAGGGGCAGGTTCCTCGGACTGAGCGGGCGCAAGTGCACATGCGGCTTGCCGAGGCTGCGCATCATGTGGGCGACTACGCTTTGGAGGAGTTAGAACTGGGCAAGGCCGTCGAATTGGGTGGCGGTGCGGCGGCGTGGTCCGCGATGGCGGCGTTGTTTCAGAGCTTGGGCGACGGCGTGCGCCTGGGTGTCGCGCTCTATGCTTGGTCTCTTCACGAGGTTGATGAGGCGCGAGTTGATTTGCTCCGTCAGGCGTCACGACACGTCGGACCGAGCTTGCTAGCGGCGATCGATGAGGCGCTGCTATCCATTGGTGCCGACGATGAACAGGTCCGCGAGCGAGTGCTGCGGCGGCGGAAGCTGGCCGATGATCGTCCGGGGATGCTGAGCCTGCTCATCCGCGATATGACGCAGAGTGTCGGGTCACGCCGGTGGGCAAGTGCTCGTCTGGCTGCTGAGGCGGCGCGGCTGCTCGGGGATCCTGCGACGGAGGCCGAGGCAGTCCTGATCGCCCTGTCCTCTTCGTCATCGTCTGGCGGAGATGACGCGTCGCTGCGCGCCATTGGGCTCCTTGCCAGTGAAGCAGTCGAGCGGGTGCCCCAGGCAACCTTGCTGGCCCTCCGTTCTCGTCTCAAGGAGCGTGGTGCTCTTCGTGCGGTACTGCGGAGACTTGATCAGCGCTTGGCATTGCTGGCTTCCGCAACGGCGGAAGCGAACTCGATGAGGATGCTGCTGCGACAGACGGCGGTCTGCCTGGCACTGCTCGATGAGTCAGCCGCCGCAGCGTCGCGTTGGCTGCGAGTTGCGGCGCTCGGCGATCGTTCGGCTCTCGCTGAAACCCGGCGGCTACTCGGCGGGCTTCTTTCGGGAGGTCAGCATGAGCAAGCACGTCGTTTGGTGGAGGCTGAGCTCAAGCGATGTCCACCGGAACATTCGGCACCTTTGCGGGTCGCGCTCGGCGAGGTGCTCCTGCGCAGTGGTCGCCCAAGCGAGGCGCTCGGCCAGCTTGAGCTGGCGCTGCTGAAAGACGATGAACTACCGGCGGCACATGCGCTGCTCGGGCAGATTTTAGGTGCTCAGGGGCGGTCAGCGGATCGATCTCGGGCGTTGGCGCATCTACTGGCGGCCGGTGAGTCGCCAGAACTGTCCCCCAAAGAAGCGGGTGAGTGTGCGCTGCTGGCGGCCCGGTTGCTACTTTGTGATGATGCTGGCGAGCTGAGTGAGTTGCCGTTGGCGACGGGACTCCCTCGGTCAGGGGAAATAGCCCGTCAGGCCGAGCGACTGTTGCTGCGTGCCATTGAGCTGCTGGATCGAGATCCTCGGCCATTGCGACTGCTGATTCGGCACCACACGGCCCAGCAGCAGCCGGAACGGGCACTCTCGCTCTGCGATGCGCTCCTCGACGTGGCATCGACCGCAGAAGATCGGGCGGCGGCGCTGTTCCAAAAGAGCCAACTGACCACGGACGGTGCGCAGTCGATCAACCTGCTGCACGAGTCGCTCCAGCACGATGCTGGGTACTTGCCCGCTCTGTCTGCACTGCGGATTCGAGCAGAAGTCGAAGGCGACAACTCGGCGGCGCTGGGCTGGCTGAGCCGTGAAATTGCCGCGAGTCCCAGTGATGGAGAGCGAGCCGAGCTACTGTTGAAGCAGGCTGAGCTGCTTCATCCGCAACACCAGGCCGAGCTGGCGATTACGACGCTGCGCAAGGCGATGCAGCTTGGCTCGGTCCGGGCTGCGCAGCGACTCGGTGAGCTTTTGTTTGCACGCGGTGAGCTACTGCAAGCGGCAGACGTGGCGGGACGAGCGGCGCAGAGTTTGCCAAGGCACGAACAGGGCCGACAGCTTCTCGTCGCAGCGGAGTGGGCGCTACGGGTTGGCGATGAGCTGCGGGCGCGTGAGTATCTGCGTCAGACGACCAGACTGGGGGATGAGAGCGCGCAAGAGGCCGAACAGCGGCTGATAGTGCTTGATGGTGGCGATGATCCGGCGAGTCGGCGTCGGACGCTGGAAGGTCGGCTCTCTCAGTCGACGACCGGCTTGACCACCATCGAGACGCTGCGCCAGCTTCTGCTATTGTGTGCTCGACAGGCTGACTTGCCTGCCGTCGAGCGTTACGCGCAAGCGCTCCTGCGCCAAGTACCGCTCCATCCCCTTGGCCTTACCGCGCTGGCTGACTGTCTCATCATCGCAGGGAGAGCGCCGGACGTGATCTTTCCTCAGCTTCAGGTCTGTGCCGATTATCCTCGGCGGGCGACGCTGCTTAGGGCCAAGGCTGAGTGGCTGCTGCACAAAGGTGAGCTGGCTGCCGCAGAGCGATTGTTTGCCGACGCGATGGTGAGCAGCGAGCGCAGAGACGAAAGACTCCAGCTTGCGGAGCAGCTCTCGCGCCTACAAGCCGAGCGTGGCGATTACGTGGCAGCGGCAGCAACCCTGGCGCAGACGTTCCCATCCGAGCGCGAGCCGAGCACACGGCGCGATTGGCACCTGAGGATCGCACGCTATTACGAGCAAGCGGGGCTGTGGGTGCCAGCGGCGGAACAGTTGCGAACGCTGCTCAAGGACTGCCCCGGCGACCAAACAGCGCTGCAGCGTCTGTACGGTGTGGCACTAGGGTGCGGCGATCTGCGGGAAGCACGGAGGTGTCTCGATGAGTTGGTGGCGCAGTCGGACGGCCCCGAGCGTGCGCGTTGGCTCTGTAGACGGGCGGAGCTGCACGAAAGCCAAGGTGCGCACGGTGATGCGTTGTCCGATGGAGAGGTCGCGCTGGCCGGTACGAACGATCCATCGCTGCTTCGGGCTTTGCTGCTGCTCGGAGTGCAGCTTTCCGACGGTGGTTTGATTCAACAGGCGACCCTGGCGCTGCAACGTCTGCATGCCCCGTTGCTCACGGCCTCTGTGCTGGCTGGCTGTGGGCTGCTGCTCCATGCCGCTTGTCCGGCTGAGCAGGCCGAACGGCTGCTGGCTGCTACCGAAGATTCGGCCAGCCTGGTCGCGGCGCTGTCGCAGTCGGTGGCCGGTTTTCGCGGACCACTCGTCGAGCTGGATCGCGTGATCGATCCGGTTCGTCGTTTGCTGGACCATCGATCTGTGCAGCTCCGCGAGCAGCTTGCCTTGCGGGCGTTTGGCCCTGACGTCGATCTTGGGGCAGTGAAGTTGCTGGCCCGTTTGTCTGAGTCGGAGCGACCACAGCTTCTGCCACTGTATTTGTCGGTGCTGGCGTTTGTTGAGCCAAGTGGCGAGTCGGCCCAGCGACTCGATGGACCGCACGATGTGCCAACGCTGGCTCGCTTTTCCCCAAGCGAAGACCGGTTGCCGCAGCCGACCGATGAGCTGCGACCACTCACGACTCTGCTTGGTTACTTTGCTCGTCTGATGGCACCAGTACCAGATGCGGGCTCACTCACGATCGCGAACGAGGGTCCGGTGCAGCGGGTCGTCACGCGTCAAGCGGCGCTGTTTCGGTGCCTAGGCGGGGAGCTAGTCAGCGATCTGGCGGAACTGCGGGCCTTTGTCGGTGCTGCGACGGCGCTGTGGTTGCCTGGTTTCGAGCCAAGGACGGAGGCGGAGCGAAGCTGGTTGCGAAACCTGCAAGCGCGTGCACTTCAGCCAGGCCTACCATCGCTGACGACCGATCAGGCCCACTTATTACTGGACCCGGTGCGGCATGAGCTGACCGCAGCCCCGCAAGAGCTCGGCCGTATCTTGTACTCGGTACGTGAGCTGCTGCGACGACGGTCCCTGCTCATCGCGGCCATGGAGCAATCGGACCTTCGACCGGCACTGTTGGCCCTGATGCCGCACGAACTGCAAGACGGTTTGCCGATGTCCGTGCGGGAGCGCCTGGCGCTGCTGTCGAAGGCACCGTTTTTGACTTTTCTCAGCGACGTGCAGCAGCTTCTTTCCTAAGACCCGGCCTTCTCTTGGTAGGCCTCCTAATGCGAAGATAGGGGTTGGCGGATGACCCAGCCCATGTCTTCGGGGAACATGCAGGCGCTCGTGGGGACGACCCAGGGCAACACCTACACGCTGGATCGGCTCCTTCATGAGGGTCGACACGGTGCACTGTTCGAGGCCAAGCAGATTCGTCTTGGCTATCGCTGCGCAGTGCGACTGCTGACCATTGATCCGGCCCAGCGTAAGCCTCTGCTCGCGGCGCTCAGTCAGCAGGCCCAGCTTCACCATCCCGCGCTGATTGCGGCGATCGATACGATGCTGCTTTCGGAGGACCGGCTGCTGATTGCGACGCCGCTTCTGACCGGACAGGACTTGGCAGCACGGGTAGCGGGGCAGGGCAAGCTGTCGCTATCGGAAGGGCTGCTGGTCCTGCGGGCGGTGGCGGGCGCACTCTACGCGCTGCATCAGCGGGGTCTCTGTCACGGAGGTCTGCAGGCCCGCAACGTGTTTTTGGCGCGGTTCGAGGATGTGACGGTCGATGGTGCGCTCGGCGGAGGCCAGGGCAATCAACGGGTCTGCTTGATTGACGGCGGGCTGTATCTAGCGAGCGGTGGCAGTGCTGCGGCTGCCGATGACCAGGCCGCACTTGCCAAGATCATCGCTGATACGGTTTCCGACGTCCCGCCATCGCTGCAATCGGTACTGGCGCAGGCGCAGCATCCCTCGGTGAACCAGCGCTTCCAATCGATGCAGGCGTTGTGGCTGGCCGCTGAAACCTCACAGGGACGGAAGACGGCGGGGGCTCAGCCGACGGCGCTGGTGGGGGCTCTGCGCTTGCCCACTGTCGAGACCAAAGGCTCGCGATGGCCGCTGTTGGCCGTGGCGATTTCCTTTTTGATCTTGGCTGGCGTGATTGCGGCGGTGGGGCTCAAGCGGAGCCAACCCTCACCCGAAGCGGTACGGCTCGTCAGCAAGTCAGCGACGGAATCCGAGCAGGTGACGATTCAGCTAGAACTGAGTCCCGATAGTGCCCGGATCACCGTCGATGGCAAGGTGGCGAAAACCCCGCTTCAGTTGCCCCGTAGTGACAAGTCACTGCCGCTACTCATCGAGGCCGACGGGTATTTGTCGGTCCACAGCAAGATTGTGCCAGACCGCGACCGTTCGCTTCACATCACGCTGGCACCTGCTGCCGCCGCCGAAGCTGCCGAGCCATCGAAAAGGCGCAGCAAGTCTCGCAAAAAGTAGCTACTTGGCGGGGGCTGCGTCGATGCCGTCGAGAGGTGGCAGATCCGAGATGTTGGGCTGCAGCACGATTTCGATGCGACGGTTTTGGGTGCGGTGCTCGGGCGTGTCGTTCTGCGCGATTGGATCGAACTCTCCGAAGCCGGCCGCCGCCAGCGCTTGCGGTTTCATGCCTTTGGCGACCAAAAACAGCGTCACCTCGATCGCTCGTGCCGCCGAAAGATCCCAGTTCGAGCGATAGCGTCCGCTCCGAATCGGGACGTTGTCGGTATGACCCGCGACGAGGAATCGGCGCTCGGCAATCGTCGAGAGCACCTGCGCGACCTTGGCCAGCGCTTCCTGTCCCTGGGGCTTGACCTCGGCCTTGCCTGAATCGAACAGCACGTCGTCGGGCAGTGCGATCAGCATCCGGCCTTCGCGGGTGATGACTTTTAGCTGACCGGCATCGATCATCGCTCGTAGCTTGTCGACCAGGTTGCGGAAAATCTGGAGCCGTGCCTCGGCTGCCGCTTTTTGCTTGCGCAATTCCTCTAAACGTGCCTTGGCATCGGTGAGTCCCGCTTGAAGCTGCCCACGCTCGGTCGATAGCTTGTCGACGTTCTGCCCGAGTTTTTCGAGCCGTTCCTTCAACTGACCCACGAGCGCCGTCGAATCATTGAGCAGCCGCGCATACTGGTCCCGCTCGGTCGTCAGTCCCTTGACCTTGCCCTCGGCCTGACTGAGCCGCCCCGACAGATCCGCGACCTGCGCCAGCGCGTCTTGGATGCGCTTTTTCAGGTCATCACGCTCTTTGCTCAAATCGACCGCTTCTTGACGCGACTTGGCCAGATCCGCTTGCGTTCGTGACAGTTCATCGAGCTTGGCCTGGTGCGTTCCCGCCGTTACACATCCGCTGCCGAGCAGTCCTGCCAGAAGCAGTGTTGTCGTCACTCGCTGCATGCACATGGTCTCTATGCTCCTCGTACCTTCTGGCTGCGGTATATAGCATCGGAGGTGTCGGCTTGCTGCTCTTGGCGGCTCACATTGCGCGGATTTTCGGTTCCTCGCGCCGTGGCTTTCGGCACAATCGCCGCGTGCGACTCCAGCTCTGTGCGCTGAGCCTGATGTTTGGCTGCGTGGTCTACGATCAAGACGTCTTGTCGACGGTGGCAGATACCGGGTCACCAGTCGATCTCAGTGTGCCGATCAGCGATGGTCAATTGGCCCGATGCAGTCGTCAACAGAGCAGCGCTCCCAGGTGTCTCGATCCATCGTCCTGGGTGAAGTGGTCGGCCAAGACCTGCTGTGATTTGCTACAGCAGCAGCTTCGCTCGGTGGAGTTTGCGGGACCGTGCGGCGGCGCGATGAGCCCGTTTGGCTACGCCAATGTCGGCTTCGAGTGCTGTCCCTCGGCAGCATCGCCCTCAGCGGACTGTTTGCCGGAAAAGCTCGGTGGCGGCGGTGAGTGCTTGGACGAATCGCTCTGGAAGCTCCGTGCGGCGGTCGCCTGTGGCAAGTTGGGGCGCCTGCTCACCGGGCCACGGTCGTTTGGTCCTTGTGGGCCGGGGCGCTGGGTCGGTATCGCGTTTGATTGCTGTGCGATTCCGTGTCAGACCAGCCCGTAGTTACATGCCGAGGTCGGGTCGCCGTCTGGGCAGCGAGCGCTTGCGCAGCTCCGTCGCGTGCTCACCCATCGGGACCATCCGAAAGCGCTGCGACAGCTTGGTCAGCACTTCGAAGAGCAACTCGCGCTTTTGTTCCGACGGCATGTTCATCGCTGGGAAGAAGCGCAGCGCATGACACTCGGTGCCAGAGATAAAATCGAGCGGATGCAGCAGGAACGACGGTTCGATGCCACGGAGCTGACACATCGCCATCGCGGTATCCAGATATCGTCGCATCAGCCACGGCGAGCGCTGCGCCAAGAACAGCAAGTACGACATGTGAATGGGGGTCCGCAAGATCGGCAGCGTCGTCACCGGGATTTCCAGCAGGTCGGGCAGTGCGCGGCCCTGGGCGTCGTGTTCCTGCAAATCCCACAGATAGCCTGACAGTGGCCGCAGACCATCGCTCACGCTGCCAAACAGATCCTTGCGTTCGTCGGATTCTTCCTCGCTGAGCTTGCGCGCCGACATGAAGTAGTAAGCCCGAGCGAGCGGCCCCACAAACGTCGGAAACGTCGAGCAGTCGTAGTCGTAGCCATGTTGAGCCAGGATGCGCAGCAGCGTCGTACTACACGCAAAGCCGGGACCACGAAATCCCCGTGGTTTTTGCCCGCTCGCCTCGGCAATCAGCCGGTCCGCTTCGACGATCTCGTGTGCTAGCTCGGCGTGGGGCAGCTTGTGCAGCCACTGTAGATGGTTGAGCGAGTGATTGCCGACCTCGTGACCTCGCGCCGGAATCTGTCGAAACAGCGCGTGGTGCTGCGCTTGCCGGGCATCCTCTCCAACGAGAAACACCGTCATCCTGAGCCGTGCCGATTCCACCAAGTCCATCGCCATCGGCAGCACGACCTGTAGGTACGACGGGTAGCTTTCCCAGCCCGCGTCGCCGTGCGTGCGCATGTACGACCACTGATTGTCGAGATCGAGAGACAGCGAGGCGAGCAGAGTGGACGATGCCATGGAAGTGAGTCCTTTGTAGCGCGACGTGCGGTTGTGCGGAACGGACTTTGCGCGTCTGGCCAGCCAGGTTGTCGGCCCGAGAGAGACTTTGTCAAGCCGATCGTCATAAAAAGTGTTATCTTGGTTACACTAGGTGGAGACGATGACCGCACAGACTATCGGTCCCTATCGCGTCATTCGCGAAGTCGGCAAAGGGGGGATGGGTGCGGTCTATGAAGCGATTCATCCGCAGATCGAGCGCAAGGTCGCGATCAAGGTCTTGCACCCGGAGTACGCCGTCAACCAGCAGGTGGTGCAGCGCTTTTTCAACGAGGCCCGCGCTGTCAACATCGTGAACCATCCGAGCGTCGTTCAGATCTCGGAGTTCGGTCAGCAGCCCGACGGTACCGCCTACATCGTGATGGAGTTCTTGGAGGGCGAGTCGCTCGGCGGGCGCATGAAGCGACTGGGTGGCAAGCTCTCGGTGGCTGATACGCTGCGGCTGACTCGTCAAGTTGCCGCTGCACTCGCCGCCGCCCACGCCAAAAACATCGTCCACCGCGACCTGAAGCCCGACAACGTGATGATCGTCTCCGACCCTGAAGCACCCGGCGGCGAGCGCGCCAAGATCCTCGACTTTGGTATCGCTACTCGCTCCCCGAAATCGCCCGTCGAGAAACCGGCTCGCTGCTCAACGTCTGGGATGTAGGCGGGAATCGGTCGAGGGGAGTGCTTTTCCTTCAATAGATAGTGGTTGTACTGCTTCATGATTCGGAGTTGACGATGAGCCATCCCGAACAATTTGTTCAAAAGTTTGAAAGAATCGGTCAACGAATAGATGGCTATCCTGACCGGGGGGAATCACTTTGACAGAGATGCGGGTACTTCCCATCAAATTACTCACCGTGATGATGAGCGCTCTATCGCGAAGGGGTTGAGTTACGAGCACAAGATTGTTATTGAAGGTTGTTTGGTATGTGTAGCCAAGTCCATGCAATGCCGCCATAACCGCTGCTTCCGCTGGCTCGGCCCATATGGGATAGGTTCTTTCTTCCCGGACTGTCTGAGTAGCAGGGGCTGGCTGGGCCATGGGATAAGATGGATACTCAAGAAACTGCTCGTAGCTACGTAGTACGTCGCCATGTGCTTCGCGTAGTCGCGCCAACACCTCATCGGTGTCAAAATTGGCAAGCAGGAAGTTTAGCTTATCCGTACGCAACATTCCGGATGTGAACTCACCCTGGGCACCAGGAAAGTAATCAACACAAAACGCTGTCAAATCTGCATCGTTGCGTAGAACCAGCATCAGAACTTTACGCATAGAGGCGCGTGACGGGACAGGTGTACTCATGATGGATTGGCGGCTAGATGAATGTTGGTAGGGACTCTACGATACGAAGGCTTTGGCTGCTTGATGGACGATGGTGGATGGGGGTGCAAAGACAAGATTGTCGTCCTGTAGAGGTGATCGGCCCGCGCCGGATACTACATCGAACGTGTGGCGAGTGAGGGCAAGCCAAGAGCGAGTGAGGGCAAGCCAAGAGCGAGTGAGGGCAAGCCAAAAGGGAGTGAGGGCAAGCCAAAACGAAGAGCGGGCAAGCCAAAACGAAGAGCGGGCAAGCCAAGAGCGAGTGAGGGCAAGCCAAGAGCGAGTGAGGGCAAGCCAAGAGCGAGTGAGGGCAAGCCAAAACGAAGTCAGGGCAAGCCAAGAGCGAGTGCGGGCAAGCCAAAACGAAGTCAGGGCAAGATGAACGCTAGGCGGGGCGGGTGGACTGGGAGTGCCCTGGGCTTATCCGACGGTAGCGGGGAAGCGATTTCGGCTGTCTCGACGAGATTTCGCTAAGTATCGCTAAGCTCGCGTCGCAGACCAAGGATGGGGAGGCGGCGGCTTCGCAGACGAGCACGGGCATGATGGTCGGCACGCCGCTGTATATGTCGCCGGAGCAGTGCAAAGGCAGCGGCAACATCACCGACAAGGCGGATGTCTATTCGCTCGGGGTGATGCTGTACCGGATGCTGACCGGTCGGCCGCCATTTCTCGCCGAGGGTTCGGGCGCGATCATGGCGATGCACATTTACGAAAAGCCGACTTCGATTCGCGATCTCGACCCGTCGATTCCCGAGGATTTGGCGACGCTGATTCACGCGCTACTCGCCAAGGACGCAGCCGAGCGGCCTCCGATGGCGCAGGTGGTGCAAGTGCTGGAGCAGCTCCGGTCGCTGTACTCATCGGCTGTTGCGGTCGGTGGACCATCGATCGGCGGCGTTTCAGCAGTGTTTATCGCCCCGAGCACACCTGTGCCGAGCGGTCTGACCGGGATTGGCGTGTCGCAGACCGGGCTTGTCGGACGGTCGCAGGTCGGACAGGTCGGACAGTCGCAGGTCGGGCTGGTCGGGCAGTCGCAGGTCAACCTTGCGGCGCAGAGCAGCAGCCAGCCGGGCGTCAGCAACTCGGCCAGCACCACGCTCGGTCAGTCGGCGGCCCAGATGGGGTCGGGCAACAAGAATCGAGGAGTTCTCGTTGCGGGACTGCTCGCGGTGGGGGCTGTGCTGACCGCCATTGGGGTGGTCGGTTCACGCTCGGTGCGCAAGCCGGAAACGCCTGCCGCTGCCCGAATGGTGCGCTTTTCGATCAACACCGACCCGGCAGGGGCCCGCGTGGTTCGCGCTGCGGACCACCGTGAGATTGGCAAGACGCCGTGGACACTCAGCCAATCGGCGATGACGGGACCGCTTATTTTGGTGATCAAGCTGGATGGTTACGCCGAAAAGGTGGTGACCCTTGACCAGAGCGAGAGCGCGATGATTGCCGAGACGCTCAAGCCCCTGGCGTCCAGTACGGTGTCGCAGCCGACCGTGACGCCGACGACAAACTCTCCGACCTCTGAGTCAGCAGTCGCCAAGGGTCGTGGCAAAAAGGGCAAAGGTAAGCCTACGTCCGTCGCAGTGGCCGAGCCCACGAAAGTGGCGACTCCGGGCCCGACCCCGCCTGTGGTGCCTCCGCCGAATCCAACATCGAGTTCTAAGCCTCCGACGCCTTCCAAGGATGAATCCAGTCATGGTCGCATTCAAATGGTGGACTAGCGGTCTTGCCAACGGCAAGGCAGTCCTTTTCGCGCTCGCTCTAGCCAGTGGCGCAGCGTCCCAACCAGCACGTGCTCAGAACAAGGTCGCTACTGAAGACGCTTGTACCAAAGACGACGTCTGTCGGGAGCACTACAACAAAGCGCTTCAGTTCTATAAGCAAGAGTTCTTCGAGGAAGCGCTGCCGGAGTTCAAGGCTGCATACGACGCACGGCAGATGTCGGTGCTGCTGGTCAACATCGGGCGGACCTTGCAAAAGCTTGGGCGGCCTCGTGAAGCGGTCGCGTATTACGAGCGCTTCCAGGCCGCAGAATCGAAGCCCGAGCCGGACACGGCCAAGCGCGTGCAGCAGTATTTGACCGAGTGTCGGGCACTGCTCGGTGAGTCGACGTCCATCGCGGGACCGGTGGGTCCACCACCACCTCCGCCCAAGCCGGGACGACCGCTGATGATTGTCGGTGGCGTGCTCGCAGGTCTTGGTGTCGGTGGCATCATCGCTGGTGCGGCGCTTGGGGCAAACGCTTCTAGCTCGTTTGCGGACTACAGCGGCACCACGGATGAGTTTGAGAAGCTGGCCTTTCGCGATACGACCCAGACGATGCAGCTTGGCGCAAACATTGCCGGCATCGGCGGGGCGGCGCTGGTGGCGACGGGTGGGTCGCTGATTGCCGTCGGCGTCCTGAAAAACCGGGCCGCTGCCAAGGAGCACGAGTCCAAGTTTGCTCCCGCGAAGAGCGCACCGGCAGCCAGCCTCCTGCCATCGTTATCCGTGGGTGCGACCGGCGCTTTTGTCTCTCTGCGTGGAGGCTTTTAATGACCAGGAACCTACTTCGCTTATCGCTGTCCGTGTGCGCGGTGCTCAGCGCTGCGGGCTGCAAGGACTTATCTGAGTGTGTCGTGGATTCGGACTGTCAGGGCCGAGCGGCATCGACAAGCCAGACTCTGTTTTGCAGCGACAACATGTGTGTCGTTGGCTCGCCGCGTGCGTCGCTGTGCAAGGAGATCTATCCGGCCGGTTCATCCTCCAACGCCACTGCCGTCGGAGTGTTGGTGAACACGGTCACGGGGAGCGACCAACTACGCCTACAGTCGGTGAAGCTCGCCGTCGATGAGATGAACACCGGATTAAGCGCTGCCGGTAAGCCGCCGCTGGCCTTGCACATCTGCGAAACTAGTGCCACCAACGCTGATATGCTCAAGTCCTATCAGGTGCTGGTCAACGATCGTCAAGCGGTGGCGGTGATTGGCCCCAGTGGATCGGGCAACGTCTCGCTGATATCCGCCGAGGTGATTCACCAAGGCGTGCCGATCATGTCGTGGTCGGCTTCGTCTCGGACCATCTCGGATCTTCCGGCTGCGGGGTTGTTCTTCCGCACCGTGCCGTCGGATTTGCTGCAAGGTCCGGTGCTGGCTCGCCAGATTCCCGCTGCCGCCGTGACGGGCAACTCGGTCGGGATGTTTGTCGTCGATGATTCCTACGGCCAAGGCATGCGGCAAGCCGTGCTCGGGGCCAACGCGGCAATCGCGCCCAAGCCGTCTTTGACCTACAAAGAGGGCGTGGGAACCGATGAGCCCGCAGCGGTGAAGTCGCTCAATGACACGCTCGGCATCCTCAAGGCGCAGGCTGCTCCGCAGGCGCTGGTGACGATCTCGAACCTGTTTTCCGACAAGCTGTTGGCGGGCTTGGTTGGTTACGGAACCGCATCTACCCCAGCGATGTCGGTGATCATGGCGGATGGGGCCAAGAGCACCAAGGTGCTCGATCTGCTGAGCGTCGGCACTCCCGCTGAGCAAATGGCGATGAAGACCAACCTGGGTCGTGTGATTGGCACGGCACCTGGTGTCGACAAGTTGAACGCCAACGGGATCTACAACGGCTTTCTGGCGGCCTTTGGAGCGCGTTGGCCCACGAGTGATCCCAGAACCAGTGCCTTTTCGGCCTACGCCTACGATGCGGCCTACGCGGTGGGCATTGCGATCTGTGCGGCGGGAGATGTGACTCCGGCTCGGGTCTCGGAATACCTGCTGCACCTGAACAACTTCCAGAGCGTCGACAAGGTCCAGGTTGGCCAGTCGAGCTTCCTCAATGCTTGCAATCGCATCGCGGCTTCGGCTGGACTCGCGCTGCAAGGGGCCACCGGCGTCGTTTCGTTTACGCCCCACGGCGACCGCGAGCAGGGCCTGTACGAGAAGTGGACGATCGACACCGTCAACAAAGCGTTTGTGTCGACGCCAGCAATGTAGTGTCAGGCTGCCCGAGCGCTCACAAGACCAACTCCGAAAACGAAACCACCCGACGGTGACCGTGAGTATCAAGTCGCGGTGCCGGATAATCCTCCACTCGGTCGACGAGCACCGTCTGAAACTGCGCGCTGCGGGCGGCGTCTAGCTCCTCTATCACATCCGACAGAAACAGCAGTGGCTCGGGTCGGTTGCCCAGTTCGGCGGTGATGTGGGTGGCGATGCGTTGATAGCTTGCCACTTCACGTTTGCCGCCAATTTCAGTATCAAAGAAGCCAGAAAACAACGGCAATAGATTTCCGGATTGACTGTGTGAAAAGAATAGCTTTTGTGCAGGTATCGAGCCGGATGAATATACGTATAGATGGTATCCAGCGCTGTGCCATTGAGCCAGAGCCAGCGCAGCATCAGGATAGATATGGGACTGATATTCGTTTTGCAAATAGCCGTCTCGCCACATCAGGCCTTGCAGTGCTTTGAGCGCGGTGTGTTTTCGGTCGGAGTCGATCCACTCGAGGAGTTGCGCCACCACCTGGTCGTCGGAAACGGTCCGCTCAGGGGCACCCAGCTCACCGGCGACTTGATCGAGCCAGTGTCGGGCCTCGGGCTGCTCGGCATGCTGCCGGACCCAGTCGGGCAGCTTTCTTTTTGCATACGGAAACAAGACCGAGCGGACAAATGCAATCGAACCGACCGTGCCCTCAATGTCGATCACAATCGCCGAATTCATCGCGCCTGACCAATCTCATAGCGAGGAAATTGAATGGCAATTTGATTGCCGGTGAAATTTGCAACCCAGCCGGTTGGATTGGTAAATAACCGAATCGCCACAAAGGACGGCTCGGGGCCCATATCAAACCAGTGTTTGGTGTTTGCGGGGACGGAAATCAGGTCACCTTGCTCGCACAGCACTTCGAACACCTGACCGCCCAGATGAAGGCTGAATAGACCCGAACCAGCGACGAAGAATCGGACCTCGTCTTCGCTGTGGGTGTGCTCATCGAGGAACTTCCTTCGCAGCGATTCCTTTTGCGGATGGTTTGGGTCGAGGCTGATCACGTCTACCGCTTGATAGCCGCCCTCGGTCTTGAGTCGTTCGATGTCGGTGCGGTAGGCCGCAATCACCGCGTCAGAGGAGTCGCCAGCGACGATGGCCGCGCTTGCCTGCCAGCGCTCGAATCGGGCACCGTGCTCGGCGAGCTTGTGCGCAATCGCTGCATGATCACCAGTGACAAATAACGGATTTTTGGCGTCGCTATCGGCAAAGATTCGGAGTCGGCTCATGGTCGTAACGTCCTTAGGTCGAGTTCACAGGACAGCAGAAATTCGTAGGCTTCCAGGTGACGACGCGCATCGGCCATGTCTCGGCCCCAGGCATACATTCCGTGCGATTCGATCAGGTATCCCCACAGCGGCTCACTATCGAGGAGCGCCTCGACTTTCGTCGCAAGGAGCGGAATGTCCTGGCTGTTTGGCAGGATCGGCACGTCGAGGGTGGTGTCATGCGTACTGTGCCCGTAGAACGCTTTGAGCAGCTCGTAGCCCTTGAGTCGTACCTGTCCATCTGCGGAAAAGATGCGGCTTGCCACCGTCTGGGTCCGTGAATGGGTGTGGAGCACACAGCCCACATCGGGAAACCGAAGGTAGAGCTGGGTGTGCAGCGGAGTCTCTGCCGAGGGTCGCAGGTTCGAACCGACCGCACGACCCGCGAAGTCGACAACCATGATGTCCGCTGCCGTCAGCCGTCCCTTGTCGCGTCCCGAGACGGTGATCGCCGCGTGCCGTTCATCGAGTCGCATCGAAAAGTTACTGCTCGTCGCGGGAGTCCAGCCAAGCTGCGACAGCTCACGGGTGCTCGCGATCATCTCCTGGGCAAGCTGGGCGAGCCGTTCCGGGTCGTACGGAATCGAAGACATGCAGAGATTTTATAGGTAGCTGCGTCTCGAAGTATTCTAAACAGACCATGACTCGCTATCAGCACTCCAAGCAGTGGCGCGGTGAGCGCTTTGTGAACCCGGAGCACTGGCCGGCACGCCCCGGGGTGCGAGAGGTCTTGCGCTGGCAGCTCAGTGGACGACCGCCGCGAGACAATTCCTTTGTTCCGCCGATGCTGGCCAACGATGGCACGCGGCTGCGCGAAAACAGCAAGCTACCATCGGTGACTTGGATTGGGCACGCGACGCTGCTGGTGCAAATCGATGGTCTATCGATTCTGACCGATCCGATGTTTGCACCCCGGATGTTCACCATCAAACGTCTCGCTCCCCCGGGCGTGGCGCTCTCCGATCTACCCCCGATCGATGCGGTGGTTGTGTCGCACAATCACCGTGATCATTTGGATGAGTGGAGTGTGAAGTCGCTGGGTCGAGAGACGCAGTACATTGTCCCACTGGGACTCGCTGGGTGGTTCAAGAAGCGCGGACTTGTACGTGTGCACGAGCTGGACTGGTGGCAGGACCATACGCTGCGAGCCCGGGGTGGGACCGTGCGAGTCACACTGGTTCCTGCGCAGCACTGGTCCGGAAGAGGACTGGGTGATCACAACCAAAGCCTGTGGGGCGGATTTGTGATCGAGTCTCCTACGACGCGGTTCTACTTTTCTGGAGATACCGGATATCCGGCGGCGTTTGCGGAGATTGGAAAACGCTTTCCTGATATCGACTACGCTCTCTTGCCGATAGGTGCCTATGCGCCCCGCTGGTTTATGAGTCCCCAGCACATTGATCCTGCGCAAGCGGTGATCGCATTTGGTGAGCTTGGAGCTCGCAAGTTTGTCCCGATGCACTGGGGGACATTTCAGCTCAGCGACGAACCGATGAACGAACCGCCGCGTCTACTGCGGGAAGCCATGGCCGATGAAGCGTCGCGAATCATCGAGCTTGCGATCGGTGAAACGCACTGGTCTACGCAGAAGGGATAGCGCGTTCTCGCTCCTGCATGAGACGATCTGAAATAGAGTATTTCTATATGCCTAATATCTGTTAGGCCAACACCCGGAACAGCCAGCACTTCAAGTATTCGCTTTCGGGCAGCCCCCACAGCACGGGATGATCGATGCCGGCACCGCGCCGCCACAAGAGCTGAAGGGGCCGTCCCGCATCTTGGGCCGCGCTGCGCAGCATCGTCGCAAAATCTTCCACCGAGACCCGTCCCGAGCAGCTACAGGTCGCGAGCAGTCCGCCCGGTCGCAGAATTCGCAGCGCTCGCAGGTTTAGCTCTTTGTAGGCGCGCATCGCTTGCGTCATCGCGTGTTGTCCGAGCGCGGCGGTGCGACCTCGCTTGGCCAGCGCCGGAGGGTCGAGCACCACCACATCGAAACGTCGTCCCTCTGCTTCATACGAACGGAGCAGATCAAAGGCGTTGTGGATGTGAAAATCGACCGCGACCCCGGACAGTTCGGCGTTGTGACGAGCCCGCGCAATCGCCAGCGGATCTTCGTCGCAGGCAATCACCCCGAGTCCCGCTCGGGCCATCGCCAGCGCAAATCCACCATGGTAGGTGAAGGTGTCGAGCGCTTGCCCCCCCGGACAGAGCGACTGCGCCCAGGATGCGACCTCGGCGTGGTTGTCTTGCTGATCGAGGAAGCTGCCGGTCTTGCGGTCCGAGAGCAGATCCGCCTCCATGGTCGAACCCGCATCATGAAAGCGGGCGCGCCGCAGGGGGCCGCCGCGCAGAAAGCCCTTCTCTCGTGGCAGGGACTCCATATCGCGGGCACTGCCATCATCCCGCACCACCACCCGATCAATCGGCAGCAGTTGCGCGAGGAGGTCGGCCAGGAGTGGTTTGCGGCGATCCATGGCTCGCGTGGCGGTCTGAATGACCACAGCGTCCGCATAGTAATCGACGAACAGTCCGGGGAGCAGATCGGCCTCGCCGTGGACGACGCGGAAGGCATCGCGCTCGCCACTCGCGAGAAGGGGCCGCCGTCGTTCCAGCGCTGCGGCCAAGCGTCGGGCCAGCGTCACCTCGCCAAATCCTTCGCCGTGCATCGACCACATTCGTGCCGCAAGCGGTCCCGAGGCAACCCACAGCGCGGTGGCGACCGGTTGACCGCGTAAATCACACAGCAAGACCAACTCGGTGTCGGGCGGGGGTTCGCTGGTGACATCGCTGCGCAGCACCAGTGGCAGGCCCGCCTTCAGGCGCTGCACCGCCCGTGGAACAATCGGAATCTGGCAGAGGCCGCTTGGTGACAGCAGGGTAGGGCTTGGGGAAGGCTGCTCAATCATGGCTCGGGTAACTCGATGACGTCGACGTGGATGATATCGGGGTGGCGACGGATTTCGCCGACCAGCTCGGCGCTGGGACGGGTTCCGAGGCGGATGCGGGCACAGGCCGCTTTGGCACCACAGAAGATGGTGTTCTGCATCGTCTCTACGTTGATGTCATGACGACGGACGGCGCCCAGAAGTTCGGCGAGGACACCGACCTTGTCGTAGTGACGGACCATCAGCTCGGCGCGGGCGGGGGTTTCGCCGGGGGGCAGGATGTTGACGCAGTTGCGGACCGAGCCATCTCCCACAAACGCTGCGACAATTCGCACCGTCTCGTCGGCAATCGCAGCTTGAGCCTGTTCGGTCGAAGCACCGATGTGATGACTGCCGTACAGGCTTGGAAGCTGCACAATGTCGTCGACAAACGGCGCTTCGCCTTTTTCCGGCTCGCGGTCGAACACATCGAGCGCTACCCGCAGTCCCTTTTCGGCAATCGCTTGTCGCAGCGCGCTGGTGTCGACCACTTCAGTGCGCGAGGTGTTTACGAACATGGCCCCTTTGCGCATCCGCATAAACGCGCTTTCACCGACGAGACCGCGTGTTCCTGGCACATAGGCCACGTGAACCGTGACCGCATCACTTGCTGCACAAAGCGCCGGAATCGTCTCGGCCCGCTCGACTGCCAGCTCACTGGCGCGCTCGGTAGTCAAGCTGCGTGACCACGCAACCACCCGCATTCCAAACGCTCGGGCCCGCTCGATCACCGCTTGACCGATTGCACCCGTGCCGATGACACCGAGCGTTCGCCCGTGGAGTCCGGCCGCTTTGCTGTATTCCTTTTTGTTCCACTTGCCGCTGCGCAGATCCGCAACCTGATCGGGCAGCCGTCGGTCGAGCGCCAGCAATAAACCCATGGTCAGCTCGGCAACGGCAATGGAGTTTTGACCGGGGCAGTTGGCGACGAAAACCCCACGGCGACTGGCGGCGTCGATGTCGATGGTGTTGACGCCCGCACCAGCGCGTACGATCAGCCCGAGCGCGCTTCCGGCTTCGATGGTAGAGGCGCTGACTGTTTTGCTGCGGACGACGAGGATGCTGACGCCGGCGATGGCCTGAGCCAGCTCACTTGCCGAGAGCTGAGGTCGATAATCCACGTCGAGTCCGAGCCGCGAAAAGGCCGCAAGATGAGACTCGCTGAATGCATCGGCGATAAGGATCTTCACGATGGACCTCCTGTGCGTGAGCTACCAACTGATGACGGCTTGGGCGCGCTCCAAGTCCTGAACCGTGTCGATTTCGCGCCACGACTGTGGACGAGCGATGGCGACGCTATGAACCGGAATGTGAAGGCGTGGTTCCTCGCCAATGAGGTCATTGAGCAGATCGGTGAGGTAGGCGACCTGGAGTCGTTGGGCTCGGCCATAGGGGGACGACAGCCCCAGCTCAGCGAGTCGCTTGGCGAAGAGCTCCCGCAGCGCGGTGCCCGCTTTCGCCGAAGCACGCCACAGCCCGATAAACTCGCCTGCGGCCTGCTCGATCGGAACGACCTTTTTGCCGACGCGACGGACCTGGGCGTTGACCGGGTTGACTTCGGCCAGCTCGGCCTCGGCGATCGGGTGCTCGGTGCGTCCCTCGTAGACCTCGGCGAAAAACGGATCGACCACCAGCCCGACGTCGACCTGGCTGTGGGCGAGCGTCTCGGTCACTTCGGGCCGATAGACAATGTCGCCGTAGCTGCAAAAGAAGCCAGAGGAAAGCTCCTCTTTGGCACACATCAGCGACAGCAGGATGTTGTTATTGGCGTAATCGAAATTGTCGACAAAGCGCACCCCTGCTTCCGCATGGAGCGCCGCCGTCAGCCGATCCCCGAGGTAGCCGCGAATGACCACAAACTCGGTGACACCAACGGCCCGAAGGTTGTCGATTTGACGCAAGATCATCGGTCGACCGGCGACCTCGACCAGGCACTTGGGACGATCGTCGGTGTAAGGACTCAAGCGGCGGCCCATTCCGGCGGCAATCAGGATGGCTTTCATGTGTCTATCTTCCCAACCTACCCATTCAGAGCAAGCGCTCACTATGTCGCAAACCGAACCGCATCGGCAACGCAGCCAATACCGGGAACAGACTTTTTCGTTAGGATGAGCGGATGCCGGTCGAAGCGGTTCATCTGTCAGGACTCGTGGATTCACTCGCGACGAGCAGTGCTTGGGTGCGGCGGGCGACCTCGGGTCCGTATCATCGGGCAGCCCGCTTGGGGGCACTATTTGTCGATTTGCCGTACTTTGACCGATTTTCGCTAGCGGTCGCTCGTTACGCGCTGCGACAGCCGCAAATGCCGTCGCGGTGGGGTCATGTGTTTCACCAGGATACCCCGATTGCACTCGGGCGACTGCTTGGCGAGTGCGGCCATGCGCTGACCCAACAGACGGCGACCCGCGAGGCCGGTGAGACGCTGACGGCGCTGTCGCTGGGCTACATTTCTCACGCCGCGCTCGATACCGCGATGCATCCGCACATCAACCGATTGGCGAGAGAGCGTGCAGAGCGGACCGGCCTAGACCCAAGTGTCGAGCACCAGGAGATCGAGAAGTTTCACAGCCTGCTGTTCCACCAGCAGCGCTTCGGCCACGATCCGATGGGAACACAGACCATGCGAGTGTATATCGAGGTCGATGGGCGCTGTCTTGGGGAGGACGGACCGGTCGCCGATGCCGTGCAAGGTGCGCTGCGTTCGCTGCACGGCCAGGCACCGACACGGCAGGAGTTTCGTCGGTATGCCCGTGGCTATCTGTCGTACGCAAGGCTGATTGGCAACTCCATCGTGGGACCGCGCATCGGCCCCCCTGCGGCGCGTGAGGCTGCTCGTTTCGAGGTCTTCACGCAGTTCGATTTTCTGGGTCGCTTCAGCGAGGCGGTGGCAAAGTCGCGGGCGTATCTCGATGCGCTGGGCGCGTATCTGGCCGACGGCTTGTTCGATGCCTCGGCCCGGGCCGCGCTAGCTCGCCTCATCCCCGAAGGTAGCATCGATCCCGATCCAACCTCGTAGTCACGCGATGCAGAACAGTTCACCCTGCTGCGGCGCGGCCAACCGATAATGGTCATCAGAGTCTTGTGAAAGCCGCAGGCCCACGCTAAAACCGCGCTTTCGCACCCTCAGGGTGCGGGCCACCCACGAGGCCAACCAGTCCAACCATGGCACTTTTTGATCCTACCTTGACGCGCCGCATCCTCGGGCTTTCTTCGCCGGTGATGATGGCAATGCTGACCCAAACCCTCATCAACCAAGTCGACCATATCTTGGTCGGGCATTTGCCGCAGTCGGAGTCGACGCCAGGGCAGACCGCGCTACAAATCAGCGTGATCCTGCTGTGGGCCTTCGGCGGCATGCTGGCCGCGATCAGTGTTGGCACTCAAGCGCTAACGGCTCGTCGCATCGGAGCTGGCGATCACGAGGGAGCGGGTGCGGTATCGACCAACTCGCAGCTCCTTGCTGTCGTGGCATCGATCATCGTGACGGCGTTTACCTACGCGGCGGCACCGTATTTGTTCCGCTTGATGAACAAAGACCCGGCGGTGATCGCGCTTGGTGTGCCGTTTCTGCGCTGGCGTTTTTTACAGATCACGAGCTTGGTCTGGACCGCCAGCCTCAAGGCATTCTTCGATGGACTTGGCAAAACCCGAGTCCACATGGGCGTCGCCATCGCGATGAACATCGCCAACTTCCTGATGTGCGTCGCGTTCATCTATGGACCGGATCTCCCCGGAATTCCGGTGGTCGATGGCGTTCACCACATCCTTGTGTCGATGTTTGGCGACAAGCTGGTTCACATGGGCGTGCCGGGCGCGGGTCTGGC
>CALLYL010000364.1 GCA_937859535.1 uncultured Myxococcales bacterium | reverse complement strand
CTCCCATGCAGTATCGGGCCAGAATCTGTTTCACCACCGCTTTGAGCGACTCGAACACACCCTCTCCTCGGCTGGCAATCGCCTCAAAAACCGGCTCACTGTCTACCCTCAGCTCTCTGATCAAGTCAGGAGTTGGCACCAGCTCGGGCATGTCTTGTTTGTTGAGCTGCAGGGCGCGAGGAACCTCTGCCAGGTTGATTCCGTACCAATCGAGGTGCATCTTCAGCTCCTCAAGTGCGTCGATGTTTGCTTCAAAGCGAGCGGCTTGCGAGTCGGCCACAAAGACAATCCCATCGACATCATTCAGACAATTCCGACGACGCGCATCAATGTAGTTTGCTGCCGGTGGAACAACGAGTCTCAGCCAGGCTTGCTTGCGATCAGGAAGAAGACTCAGGGAGCGCGGCGTGAAGGCGCAAGACAAAGTCCCCGATTCGCCATCCCAAGTAAGATCCCCCAAGCGCACTCTAGACGCAGGTGCTCTGTACTCCGGATCAATGTGACTGATAATGCACTGGGCGTTGGTGGATCTTCCGGCCAGACCCGGCCCATAGTAGACAATCTTAAAGGTCACCCTGCCAGCGATGTCATCGACCTGCGGCATGAAGAATCTCCCTCCCTGTGAATCACTTCCCCAAACAGCGTCTACCTTACGACATGTGAAATCGCGCGCTAACGTCTGGCTCAGGAAAACCAGTTTTCCGTCGCCAACAGTTGGAGCTCCTCATGACTCCGGAAACTCTACCGGAGTGTCTACGATCAACTCAGGTCTTTCGATCTGAATCGGTTGTCCGTAGTCAAAGAAGACTTGTTCCAGCAGCAGCAGCGTCGCTAGCTTTGCAGGCCGGAGTTCGACTCTCGCTGCAGCCAGGAGTCCGGTTTCGGATTCGATCCACAACCAGACGCGAGATGGTGCTACATCGCTTGGGCTGCCCACTGCTGCGCTGAGCTCTGGGAGCAGTACCTCCACAAACTCGAGCAGGACAAACGACTGCTGCTGCTGAGACACCTCCCACGCATGCGCAGTCGTTGCCGTTTGGAGCGGGGACAGGTACGCGTCCAGGCAGAGGCCCAGGTTGGACGCGGTGCGAAACGGCTTGGCAAAGCGTACCCAGAAGCTGGGGTTCTCATAATGCGCGGTTCCGATCGTGATCCAGCGATCAGCGAGAGCAGTCCTTTCTTCTGGATTCCAAAACCAGCGCTCACCGCCAAAGCGATCTGGCAGCACTACGTCTAGGTCCCACTCTGATTGGAGGCCATCACGGACCGAAAATCCCGGCTCAGAAGGATTCCGAACTGTGAGGTGGAGACGGTAGCTGGACACACTCTTCGTAGCCAGCAGACAGCGCTGGAGAGCAGCTATTCCCTGGTTCAGGCTGAATTCGGTTCGCGAGCTCTCGGACTCTGCGAACAGAGCCTGCCGCTCTAGAATCCGACTCTGTTTCTGAGCTGCGCGGAGTAGTTGTGCCATCTGCGAATGATCTGGAAACAGAGCAAGGAATTCCTGTGCCGCGCTGACGGTTCGCTGTGGCTCCTGTCTGAACGCCGCCTCTGCAATGATCTGCAACAGACCGAGTCTTGGGGCTCCACTCACGCGACCCAGTGCATCCACGCAGACCGCGAGCACGCGAGGATGCTGACGCGCGTTGCTCCACAGAGACCACTTGGCTGTCGCTTTGGTCGCCAGGTACACGAGGTCGCTTGCTTCAAGCGGGTTCAGGAGCGCTGTCTGCAAGACCTTGCAGCGCTCCGCATCGACGGCCATTCCATTCATCAGCGCGAGACAATCCAGATCGAACGGGGACTCCAACTTCTGCAGGCTCTCATCACTGCCGATTCCTAGTGCTGCCAGCTTGCCAAGCATCCGTCTGCGACGTTCACCGCCAAACAGAAAGTCAAAGCGGCGGCGTTCAGACAGGAATGCTTCGATTCGTGCACGGATTCGGTCCGGCCAGCTTAGCACCTCGACAATTTCCTCGATGGGTTGCGTCTCTCCGGAAACCAAGAACTCTGCCCATCGCGCATCCAGATCTTCCGCGGTCTGGATCGGTGGCCGTGCTTCAAGAAGTGACTCCGTACAGATCTCGGTCACGAATTTCCGCCCCCACTGCGTGCTCGATTCCGACAGATCGAGCCATCTGGCGCGGACTTCAGGGAAACGCTTGCGGATCAGCCGAAAGAGCCGCTTGTGCAGCTCAAGTTGAGCAGCGTCTTTTTGCTCATGAACCGACGAACTCAGCCAGTAGGAGAGGGCAGTGACCGCCAGGTTCGGAGTCCCTTCGAGATAGAAGGTACCCAAGAGCCTTTCAAAATGTTCCTTGGTCATGTCCACACCAGTTCACTACAGCATCAAATGTCGTTCCGGGTCGAGATAATAGACCATGACCGGGGTCCCTGCCGGTGGATAGTTGTCGTCGTCGAATCGCTTCTTGTCTGTCCAGCCGCTGCCGCGCACCGGCGCTGAATTGGGTGGGGTCACAAGGTAGTCACAGCGAACCAGCGGATCCCCTTCACTCTCTGTCTCCAGTTCGCAACGGGTTAGAACGCCCTGGAGCAAGACTCCCCTTACCGCGAGTTCATCGAGCAACTTCACCCGTCGAAAGGAATTCAGCACGGACGTTGCGCCACCCCAGGCCGCTCCGATGAGGAAGAGTAACGGAATGAGGACTCCGACTAGCCCGTTCGTGCTTCCCTCAACAGGCTCATTGATCGATGGATCTCTGCGGCTGTAGCGAACCTGTAGTGTGGAGCCAACCGGATGAGCGGAAAAGCATGACAACGCAACCGACGCCTGAGTAGTGACCATCTCTTTGCCAGGCTCAATCAGAAGTTCATAGGAGAGATGGTACGTCACGTCTTCTCCCAACTCGGTCCAGGCGCGAACCACTCGCGCTTCGGCCGTTGAGACTTCGGCAGATCTGAGCTTCACATAGGCGTATGTGCGGGGAATGAAAAGCACCGCGAACGAGATCCAAAACACGATGCCAATCACCAGCCCGAGTACCTCCATGCCACTCCAGCGCTCTTGGGCAAGGTTCTTCGTCTGACCATTGACCAACGCCACATTCCGCGGATTCGCCAGAAACAGCTTGCCGTCCATCTTTGCCCCTCCACCGAAATCGAAGTCGACCGGATGCATCAGACTTCGATTGAGCATCTCGCAAGGTCCGTGCCGACGATTGGCATGGGCCGCCCCCTCAGGAAAGACTGAGCCCCCCCCCAATCCGGCTGACTCTGCCGGCTGATTCTGCCGTCCCCCTGGCAAGCGCCGCGCGAGGTCTGGAAAACGCACGGTTCATCGACGACGTCGGTAACCCACAGCATCTGGAACGCCTGTTGCTAACCTTGGGGGGAGACGTGGCGAAGGCACGGCGCGCCGACCACAATCCCAAAAGAGATCCGCAAGATCCGGATTTCTCGATGAGAAGGCGGAAGCGCGCGATATGATCCGTCAAAGTGGGAGTGCCACTCCGGGGGACAGACATGATGCTTCGTACAAAAGGGCTTCCTCAACTGGTCCTATTGATGATGTTGTCCGTGGTGCGAACCGGTTCCGCGCAAACTGCGGCTGTCGGGCCGGCCGCGCTGGCGCATCAGTGTCTGCGCGGGGACACCGTGGAGTGGTGTCGACTGGCATTGCCTGCCTGCAAACAGTATGTCGAGTCTAGGGCACAGAGCCCCGCCGCCAATCCACAGGAACCAGAAGACGACAAAATCTGGAACCAGATGGCAGGCTGTGAACTCAAGCTGGGCCAGTATGCCGATGCCGCGCAGCACTACGAACAGACCCTGAAGCTTAGACAGAAGCAATATCCGGGCGCCCACGTCCTGCTGGCGTCTGTCCACCACGACTTGGGCACGGCGTACTCCGCCCAAGAGAAGTACGCTGAGGCTGAGGCTCAGTTCCGCCGTGCGCTTTCGATGCGACAACATCTGCTGGGCGCCGAACACGCGGACACGCAGGCATCCCTTCGGGCGATGGGCCGCTCTCTATACCTGCAAGAAAAACATAGCGAAGCAGCCCCGGTCTTCGAGCAGATTCGGAACATCACCGAGAGGCTGTTTGGGTCCGACGATCTCCGAACAGCCACTGCACTCCGAGAAGTGGGGATGGTCTGGAGCAACATCGAAGGAAAGCGAATAGATGCCCAGCGAGTTCTCCGCCGAGCGCTCATGATCCAGAAAGTCAAGCTCGGGACCGAACATATGGATTTGGTAGAAACCATGCGCGCCCTTGCCCACAATCTTGAGAATACATCGCAAGATTCCGAGGCAGAATCACTCTATCGCACAGCTCTCACAATTCTTGAACGAGTATATGGTCCTGATAGCAAGGAATTATTGCCAGCTCTGTTCGAACTTGCGACTAATTTACGCTCACAGCAGAAATACTCTGAAGCGGAATATATATATCAAAGGCGGCTTAAAATATATAGCAAAACAGTCAAATCGCCTGATATTCGCATAGCAATGTCGATGCGCTCAGTTGCATTGGCTCTTGAACTTCAGAAAAAATATCGTGAAGCGGAACTATTTCGTCGGCAGGATCTGGACATGAGAATCAGCTTATTGGGCGCAAAACACCTAGATGTTGCGGCGAGCCAGACGACCTTGGCGCTGAATCTTGAGGAACAATCTAAATTTACTGAGGCTGAATCCCTGATGAGACAGGCACTGGTCACTCGGGAACACTTTCTCGGATCTGGTCACGATGAAGCCATGAAAACATTAGCGCATTTGCAGCGTATCGAGGCTAAAAATGGCAAATCGAATGAAACAGAGAGCATTCAGGGGCGACTGGATGAATTTGAAGACCGGTTTCCTTGTCAAAATATCCTGAAATTGGCCAATGAGAGACCAGGCATGATCGGACTTGGTAGCAATGGTTCAACAGATATGTGCTTACATGCAGAATCAGTATTTCAGTTGTCTCAATGTGAATCGAAGGATGGGCAGTATCTGTCCGCTGAGAGGCATCTCAAAGTGATTTTGGAATGTGACATGCGAACATCTGGAGTGTCTCGTACACAGGTGCTTGCTGAGTTAGGTTATATATCAGAACAGCTTGGAAAATACACATTCGCTGAGAAGGTATACATTAATGCCCTCGATCTGAGCAGGGCTGAACACGGATCTGAGCATTGGGAGGTAGCTGCTCTGTTGAACGAATTGGCTGGAGTGGTTCATGAGCAAGGTCGCTACTTAGAGGCCGAAGCTCTGCATAGACAGTCACTCGCTCTCCGGAAGAGACTCTTCGGCGCGGAGCATGAGCAAGTAGCTCAAAGCCTTACAAATCTATCGGGTACCCTTAGAGCGCTTGGCAAATTTTCTGAGAGTGAAGACCTCATTCAAAAAGCACTCGCTATTGGAAGAAAGAATTTAGGTGAAGAACATCCTGATTTTGCGACTATTATGGAACACTATGGGTCCACTCTCCGAGATGCTGGAAAACTGGTAGAGGCTGAAAGAGTATACAAAACTGTAGTGGAGATTCGACGCAAAGCACTTGGGCGCGAACATCCACAGGTTGCTATTGCACTTGATTTCCTTGGCCAAACACTCGCAAAACAGGGTAGGCTTTTGGATGCCGAGATACTGTTACGCGAGGCGTTAGAAATCTCGCAACGACGTTTGGGGCCTGCGCATTCTGCCATTGCAACTCGGCTCAACAATATAGCGCTAGTCTTGAGTGACCAAGGTAGAGAGGAAGAGGCTGTCCAGTTGCTGAGGCGTTCGCTTGCGATCACCGAGAAAACGCTTGGGACGGAACATCCAGAGTATGCCACGACACTCTCTAATGTTGCTCTGCACCTGCTTCATGCCGGTAAGAAGCAGGATGCAGAGACCATGTACCGAAAGGCCCTGACAGTACGGCAGCGCGTGTTCGGGAAAGATCACGTTGCGGTCGCTCAGAACCTAAACGGACTGGCGCATGCGCTGTCCTCCCAGGGCCGCCGTGAGGAGGCGATGACTCTGATGCGGGAGTCTCTGGCGATACTTCAGAAGCAGCGAGGAAAGGACCATGTCGAGGTCGCAACGGGTATGTTTTCGCTCGCCCATATGTTGCTTAAACAAGATCAGTATGGCGAGGCCGAGGCGCTGCTCCGTCAATCGCTCTCAATTCGGCAGCGCCAGCTGGGTGTTGACCATCCGCTGGTAGCCAGGACGGAGGAAGCGCTGGCGTTGACGCTGTTTGCCACCCAACACACCGAGGAGGCGTTGGCTTTGTTTGCTCATTCGGCCAAAATCGATGAGAAGCAGGTGCGCGAGGCTGCCAGCGAGAGCCGAATGACCCAGTTCCTGAATCAATTGAGGAATGGTGGGGCGGAGGATCGGCTCTATAGTCTTGCGCTGGCCGGTCCGCAAGACGCGCCTACATCGCGACAGCTTGCGTTGACCACGGAGCTCCTTCGCAAGGGACGGGCGGCAGAAGCCGGGAGTGTGGCCAATACTCTGCTACGTCGGAGTCTCAGCAACGAGGGAGTCCGCCGTCAATATGACGCATGGATCGGTGCGAGGCAGGCGCTTGAGGGACTGCTATTTGGTGGGATGGGAAAGCTAACCGCCGAGCAGTATCGGAATCGACTGCAAGAGCTGCGGGGTCAAGTCGAGTCTACGGAGGCCCAACTTCTGGATGACCTTCCAGCGAGCCGAAAGCAGCGACTGCCTGAGTTTGATGCCATGGTATCAACCGTTGCACAGCGCCTGCCCACGAGCGGTGCGCTGGTGGAGTTCGTATTCTATGTTCCTGCGCTTCCTGGGTCTGTTTCGCTGTCGCAGCTGAAAGCCGAGCCGCACTATTTGGCCCTGCTGCTGTTTCCGGACCAGCGGAGCGCAGCGGTCGATCTTGGGCCTGCCGACGCGGTCAACTCGCAAGCCGGGGAACTCCTCAGCAAGCTTCAGAACCCACGAGAGGATCCGAAGTCCGCAGCGCAGGCGCTGTACACGCTCATCCTGCGGCCACTACTGCCGCATCTTCACGGAGCGACCGAGCTGTTCCTGGCGCCAGACCACGCGCTGCACATGATTCCGTTTGATGCCCTTCACGATGGCAAGGACTACCTGCTTGGACGATTTCGATTTCACTACCTGACGAGCGGTCGTGACCTGCTACGCCAGCCATCCGGTGCAAGCGGATCATCATCGCTGGTTGTGGCGAATCCCGACTTCGGCAAGGGGGATGAATCGAAGCTTCAGACGCAGAACCAGAGCCTGTATTCCCGACTGGTGGGACTGGCGCCGCTTCCCGGAACGCTTCGAGAAGCCCAGGCGATTGGTCGACTGCTGGGAGTGGAGCCTCTCACCGGGGGGCATGCCAGCGAGGAAGCAATCAGGCAGGTACGTTCGCCGCGCATCCTGCACATCGCGACCCACGGTGCCTTCCTTGAGGATGTGCAGTACAGCCCGGTCTCAAGTGATGATCAGCAGGGATTGCGGGCGCTGACTCCGTTGCCGCAAGTCCGACCGAAAGCGAACCTCGAACATCTCCCTGGCTCGTGGGGAGCGATGAGCCGGTCTGCTTTGATACTCGCGCATGCAATCGAGGGCTCGAAGTCTGGCAGTACCGAGCAAGATGGGCTCCTTACCGCACAAGAGGCGAGAAGCTTGGATCTCGAAGCAACCCAAATGGTAGTGCTGTCCGCCTGCGAGACTGGGCAGGGATCGCTATCTGCGGGGCAAGGTGTGTATGGCCTTCGTAGAGCATTTCTCGTGGCAGGAGCCGAGACCGTCGTTACGAGCCTCTGGCAGGTCCATGATCAGACGACCGGAGATTTGATGACGCTCTTCTATAGAAAGCTATTGGACAGCAGGAATCCCTTAGGTCGTCTGGACGCGATGCGCCAGGCAATGCGGGCGGTACGAGGAATCCCTGGTCGAGGCCATCCGTACTACTGGGCTCCCTTCCTGGTGATCGGACAGGACGGTCTGGTTAGCCCGGCCACCAAGACGACTCAGCCGAAAGTCACCATGCCATGACCGGAATCGCCAGTCATGCATTTGGGAGCTCCTCACAGAGGGTCCACCATGGCCAAGAATGAAGTCTTGTTGACCGTTGCCGACCGAGCGGCTGCCGAGATGATTGTTCAGCTGCTGGATGAGCAGAATATCGACGCAGAGCTCAATCGCGTGGCCGGGAATCCGTACTTGGGCATGTTGACCGCTGACTCTTGGGAGATTCGTGTCGCTCCGGATGATCTTGCGGCAGCACAGGCGGTTGTGAAGGACGCCGAAGCCACTGCTGCCCATTCCGCATCCTCCGATTCAGAGAGCGAAGATCCAGAGGAGGAGCCAGAGAAGACCGTTCCAGCGCCAGCGGCCCCGCGCATTCCTTCCTTTGTGACGCTGGTGGGACTTTGCGTTGTTGTTCCACTGCCGCTCGGGGTGTTGTATGCGCAGCACGTTCGGCTGGGATCTCTGCTCCTCAGTCTGGCACTTACTTGCGAGATCGTGGGGATTGCCTCCCACAACTTGTCGGCTCTGATTGTTGCACTGCTCGTCAAACTCCTCGACACGGTGATCAGTCCCTGGCTGCTCGTGAGATTGCGCCGAAAACTTGGAGTACAGAGACCGACGGACAACCGAGTAGGAATTGGTATGTCTGGTCTGTTTGCCCTCGTTGTGCTGCTCCTGCTCGCATGGGGAGTCCAGCAGTTTCGCGAGCTGGAGCAGGAACCGCTGATTCTTGCTGCATTCAAGGAGGAGATGCGGACCCTGCAGAGAGATGCGCAAGGTGGAAGCATAAAGCAGCCCACTCATCAGTTTCCGAAGACCGCGCTTGGCAGGATTGCCTCGTCCTGGATCAATTACACTCGGCGCTTTGTCGAGCGCTCGCTACAGATGAATCAAGCGTATTCCAAGCTGAACACGGACTGGAGCGAGCTGCCATTGCCCGCCGCTTCCCAAGGAAGGATGGAGCAGTTCGTACAGGATGCGGAGAAGCTGCAGCGGCTGGCCGACCAGGTAGAAGAGGATCAGGAATGGGACGATCTCTATACGGTGCTCCAAGCGGATGCGGAGAAGACCCAAACAACCAAAGGTTTCGTACAAGGTCTGGTCGATGGCCATGATGGACCTACCTCTTCGACGGGGAAGATGCGTCGGGTCGCCGGGGCCATTTCCCAGTGTGCAGCGCACCTCAAGGACGCCACCAAGGTCCTATTGCGCTGGCAAACAGCGTTCCCATACGAGTATCGAGACGGTCGCTTCCATTTTCTTGCAGTACGGCCCGCGGTGGAGGAGCTCGATAAATACGATCAACTCATCGAGAGCGCCTTCAAGCTGGACGGAGAAGCGCAGCGTCTTCTGGAAGAGCTGAGACAAGTTGCTGTCAGACCTATTCCCTGACGAATCTTCGTGCCCAGATGTCGTTTCGACGCCTCTGGGAAAGGAATCGGTCTGGAAGTTCAGCGCGTGGGATCGCGGCAAGCTCAAAATAGTGGGAACCCAACTCGGTTCCAGTGCTCTAACAGTCCAAAGGGGCAAGTCGATGACCACACTTTCCAAGCAATCGAACCGAAATAATGCATTTCTGGCGCGAATTGGATATCCACTGTTGGCTTTGGTAGTGAACGGCAGTGTGTTTGCAGCCCTCACCTTTGCGGGTCACGCTGATGCTGAACCGGCGGTAGTTCAGCCAACCCCCAAACCAGACACGGACTCCCGTGAGATTGACAGGATCTTTCCGGTAGAGCCAAACCATGGGCACGATTACGATGTGAGTGGACTGGATCGGCAGTTGCCAAGCTCTGCGCCTCACAGACCGATGTTACGACGATTCCTCCCGGTTGGCAGTTTCGGCGGTTACTAGGGAAACGGAATCTGTTTCGGAGGGCCACATGTACCCGCCACAGATTGCCGAGATATTGCTCTCGGCACTGCGTCAGTTCTTCCTGTTTGCTGCTCTGCTATGGCCGATCGAACTACTGTTTCCGGCCCAGCCTAAGCAGCGACTGTTTCGACGAGGGCTAACGACAGACCTACTATACTTCTTCCTCAATTCAGTCCTGCTCTCGTTCGGACTTTCGCTGGTGATAGGCGTGCTGAACGCGGGGCAGAACTGGTTGATTCCGCAGTCCGTCTTGAGCGTCCTGCGAAGCCAGCCCTTCTGGATCCGCACCCTAGGGGCGCTACTTTGTGCTGAACTGCTCGGGTACATCGTGCATCGACTCTGTCACGAGGTTCCCTTTCTGTGGCGCCTGCATCGTATTCATCACAGCAGCGCCGAGCTCGACTTCATTGCAGCGCACCGTCAGCACCCTCTTGAAGCACTTCTGCTACTGACGGCGGCAAACATTCCCGTACTGGTACTCGGCCTCCATTCGGAGTCTCTCCTAATCATCATCCTGCTCCAGAAGTTCCACACCGCCTTCGTACACAGCAACACCCGAATTTCCTTTGGGCGACTATCCCTCCTACTCGCTTCGCCGCAGTTCCATCACCTGCATCATGATGCCTGCAGCGCAGCACCAGGCTGCAATTTTTCGTCGCTGCTCCCGATCTTCGACTGGCTCTGCGGAACATATCGGAAGCCGCCGAAGAAATTCCCGACTTGCTATGGAGTCGCAGATGCGATTCCTTCTGGCTACTGGAAGCAGTGCTTGAGTCCACTGAGATCCTGACGGCGGACTGCGATTACTAGGGGGGGCTTGTCCTTTGGTTCGGAGAGAGATACTGTGAGGCTACCGTGATGCTGACTTTTCGGATCATTGCAGTGCTGCTGGGACTAATTGTGACAGGCAGTTGGGTCGTCCCGGTGTCTGCGCAGACTCGGCGGGCGCTGCTGGTGGGGATCAATCAGTATCAGCTGCATCCCACTGGCGATCGGGTTCCCAACCTGGACGGAGCGGTAGCTGATGCCGAGGCGATCGCAAGCTTGCTACAGGCTCTGCATGGCTTCCGTGCGGAGGACATCAAGATTCTGCGCGATCAGGAGGCCACTCGGGCCGCGATTTT
>CALLYL010000363.1 GCA_937859535.1 uncultured Myxococcales bacterium | reverse complement strand
TGAGGGGGAGGACTTGTCTCAGGGTGGCGTACAGGACTGGATCTTGGTCGATGCGGCGGAGCAGTCGCGTCACGAACTGGTAGTGATCGTCGTCTAGTAGAAGCCCGGCCACGATGCCAAGCCGTTCGTGTTCACTCCGTTTGAGCAGATCTCCAACAGAGCCGATGCCGGGATGGTCCAGGCAAAACCGCAAGGTGGCTTCCTTGCGCTCGATGGGATCTTGAATCGTCCCCAGCGCATCCAGCCTGGCGAGCACCGCATCCTTGTGGCGATAGAGCAGCGTGAGATCCTGCTCCACCACCGGCATACCACCGCCCCGGCTCATGACAGCTCTTTCCGGTTGATCAGCTCGCGCAGCACGTCCAGATACATGTCGTTGATGCGGTACTTCTGCGGCTCGCTGGTCTGGGTCAGCACCTTAAACTCTAGTGCACCGGGACTCTCCGACAGAACCAGTTCGGGCTGCCCGCTGCGCACGGCCCCGATCACCGCGCTCATGACAGACGCAAGCTCTGGATTACGGACCAGATCGCGAATGTCCTTCTTCACGTAACGTTTGACCTGCTCGATGGTGATCAGGTTGCCTGCCTTCAGGTCTTTGTAGAAGTGAAAGGCGACCTCATGACAGCGGCGAAGGAACATGCCGATCTGTCCACCAGAGCGCTCCTCTAACCAGCGAAGGGTGTCTGGCGCAAAGACCTCGGCACCAGCATTGAGCAGTTCGATATGTCGCTGATAGATCTCGAGATGATTCTCTGGCTCGAGGAGCCCCAAGCCGACGAAGTCACGGAAGTCCTTGTCGCGATCCGTAAACGAGGCGTTGCGGACGGTAGCCAGGACCAGACAAGGAGGACGCGCCGCCAACGTGGGAGGCTCCGCTAGCATTTGCAGGTAATCCACCAGCAGCTCGCTCTGCGGCTGGCCCTCGCGCCCCTTGCGATCAAGCAGGTCGAGATCATCAACGAGCAGCAAGATCCGCTGCGACGAATACAGCCAGCCCAGGGCATCGATTGCGTAGCGCAGGATCTCGGTCAGCTCGCGCTCACTCAGGCTGGTCTGCACAAGCCCGCTCTTGTCGCCTTCCTCTACCTCGTTCCTCCCCACCGCCCGGATTTTGAACGGAGCCAGGCCGACCTCCAACCGACCCTCATTCATCGAGTGAACGGTCGAAGAGCGCTCCATCGTAAACTGCGCACTATCGCGACCTACGACATTTTCATACTGCGAAAGCTCCGCCAGATATTCGTCATACACGGCAGTCTGGCCTTCGGGAACTTGCTCCGCTGGCACACCCCGAATCAGATGAAGGAACTTGAAGAAGACCTCTTCGAGCACCGCCTTGGCTGAGCCACGATTGTTGGCGTTCACCTCGACGAACAGAAAGGGCAACGCCTCTTCCTTGGCCTTGAGCAGCAGCACTTTCGCAAAGTGAGACTTCCCCGATCGCGGCAAGCCGTGGATCGCATGGATCTTGGGGGCACCATCGAGCGCACGCAGACCGTCGAGACCTCGCTCTAGCTCGGTCGTCCGATTGCAATAGAGACTGAGGATCAGAGCCTCACTCTCAGGCGGGTTGTGATCGAAGAGCGTGTTTAGCAGCTTGACTCTGCCAGGGGTCGGCTCAGTGCTCATGGTGCGGCGGAGACTATCACGAAGGCTAGGCCCTCCAACACCCACCACACTCCACCCATGTGTCGTCCCCCCTCACGCACAAGGCGGACAGGTGTACTGGCCGCGTTCGTCGTGGCAGGGGCCGGAGCTGCATGGGTTCTGGAGGAAACAGCCGCAGCTTGGGGTGGTGGTGGAGCAGTCCTTGCGCACCTCTACGCAGCGGCCCGCGGGTCGACAGCCACTCACCACCTCGGAACGAGCGTTGCGGCAGGTGCTACGGAGTGTACCGATGGGACAGCTCAGGTCGGGCAGTGGATCGATGCAGGTCAGCGTCTCTGGGGGAACGCCGTAGCAAGCACCAAGGCAGGTCTGACCAACCGGGCACAGGCCATCGCCGCAGCGCACTTGCGAGCGGTCCACGCTCCCGCCCGAACCGACGGCCCCACAGCCGAGGCTCCATGTGAGCAGCAAGCAAGGGAAAGCCGCAAAGAAAGACCGAAGCATGAACAGATAGTACAGGCGATAGTAGGCCGACCGGAGGAACCATGACCGACTCCCAAGCGACCGAGCCCCGCATCACCACCGAAGTCCGAGGCCACGTCTTTTTGATTGGCCTCAATCGCGCAAAGAAAAAGAACGCCTTCGACTTGCAGATGCTGCGCGAGTACGCCGCAGCCTTTGTCGAGCTGGACCGCAACCCCGAGCTGCGCGTCGGCGTGGTCTTCGCCCACGGCAACGATTTCACCGCTGGGCTCGACCTTGCCAACGTCGGCCCCGCCGTTGCCGCTGGCCAGAACCTATTTTTGGACGGTGCGATCGATCCGTTCCGCATGCAGGGCCCGATCTGTCGCAAGCCGATCATTGGTGCGGCGCAGGGTCTGTGCCTGACCATCGGCATCGAGATGCTGCTCTCGTTTGACATCCGCATCGCCGCCACCGGCACCCGCTTTGGTCAAATCGAAATCAAGCGCGGCATCTTCCCGTTCGGCGGTGGCACGTTCCGCTGGGTATCCAACGTCGGCTGGGGCAACGCGATGCGCTACCTGCTCACCGCCGATGAACTAGAAGCAACCGAGGCCCATCGGATCGGACTCATCCAAGAAGTGGTGCCCGTAGAACGACTGCTCCCGCGAGCCCTGGAGCTGGCCGAGCGGGTCGCCGACCAAGCGCCCCTCGGCGTACAGGAAACGTTGCAGTCGGCCCACCACTCGATCGTGGCCTCCGAGCAAGCCGCCGTGGCGAAGCTTGGGCCCGCGCTCCGCCGCATCATGGCCACGGAAGACGCCCAAGAAGGCGTGGCATCGTTCCTCGAACGCCGTGCTGGCCACTTCAAAGGCCGGTAGTCGCGGCGACTGTTGCCCCTGCTTTACATCGTCCCCTACAGCGTGGTTTGCTCGTCAGTATGCGTGAGTTGTGTCTGTCGCAGGGTTGGCAGGTCAAGCAGCGGACAAGCGGTCGGACGATCGAAGAGGATCTGGCCGCAGAGGATGGATGGCTGGCTGCCGAGGTTCCATCGACTGCTCACGATGTGCTGTGGCGGGCCGGGAAGATTCCAAACCCGTATGAGTCGCCGAGCCTCGCCCGTCTCACCCCAACCTTCGAGAACGACTTTGTCTATCGGCTGCGCTTCACCGTGCCGGACGAGCTGCGCTCGGGGCCGCTGCGGCTGCGCTGCGAAGGGCTCGATACCTTTGCAACGGTGTGGTGGAACGGCGAGCAGCTTGCGCAGACCGACAACATGTTCTGTACGCACTCGCTGCGCTGTGACGACAAGCTGCGGGACGGCGAGCAAGAGCTGGTGATCCTGTTCGAGTCCGCGCTACGGCGAAGTCACGAGCTAGAGAAGCGCTACGGCGTCCGCAAGGTGTGGAACGGCGACGCGAGTCGGGTCTATGTTCGCAAGGCGCAGTATCACTTTGGCTGGGACTTTGGGCCGCCGCTTCTGTCGGCAGGTCCGTGGCGACCGCTGTTTCTCGATGGCAGGCCGGTGCGCATCACCGAGCTGCGCTGTCCGCTCGAAGTCGCCGAGGATTTGTCGCAAGCGACGCTGACGCTGCACCCGATTGCCTCTGGGGACTTGCCGGAGATCGAGCTGGTCGAGGTGCGCATGCGCGTCCTCGATCCCGAGGGCCGCGAAGTGTTCGTGGACACCGACTCACTTCCTGGCACCGGCGGTCAGCTATGGCGAAGCATCGTCCTCAAGAATCCCACGCTATGGTGGCCAGTCGGTCATGGTCCACAGCCGCTCTACCGCGTGGAAGTCACGCTGCTTCACCAAGGCGAGGTGCTGGATCAAAAGTCGCTGCGGCTCGGGGTTCGGCGGCTCCAGCTCCAGCAGGACTTTGTCCAAAACAGCGATGGCGAGAGCTTCTACTTCATCATCAACAACCGCCCGATCTTCTGCGGCGGTGCGAACTGGATTCCGCCCGAGCTGTCGCTGCCCCGGATTGTACGCGCCCAGGTTGCCGCGCTCCTTCATGAAGCAGTGGCTGCCAACATGACAATGCTGCGGGTGTGGGGCGGCGGCATCTACGAGTCCGACGACTTTTACGACCTGTGCGATGAGTTGGGCCTGCTCGTGTTCCAGGACTTTGGGTTCGCCTGCGGCCTCTATCCCGGTCACAAGTGGTTTGCCGAAAGCGTCGCCGAGGAAGCCCGCCAAGCGGTGCAGCGCCTCCGCCACCACCCGAGCCTTGTGCTGTGGGCGGGCAACAACGAGGACTATGCGATTGCGCAGTCGAACAACCTGTACGAAGGACCACGCAGCGAGATTCCCACGCCCGCCGGAGTCGACGAGTCGGTGCGCTTTGACGGACGCACGCTCTACGAGGAGACGCTTCGCGAAGTCACCGGCGCACACGACGGCGAGCGGGCCTACTGGCCGGGCAGTCCCTACGGCAGACAGAGCCGCGACCCGAACGACCGCATCGACGGCGACATCCACATCTGGGCGGTCTGGCACCAGCAGATGCGCGACTACCAAGACTACGGCGCGCTGTGTGGCCGCTTCGTCAGCGAGTTCGGGATGCAGGGCGTGCCATCCTTGGCGACGCTCCAGCGCGGACTTGGCTTTGCGCCCGACAGCCCAAGCGTGCTCGCGGGCCTAAACAAAGGCGAGGCCGGACCCGAGCGCATCCAGCACTACCTAGACCGCAACCTGCCCAAGTCGAGTGACCTTGCGACCTACATCTATGCCACCCAGGTCAATCAGGCCGAAGCGCTCGCCCACGGCATCCGCGCCTTCCGACGGGCGTGGGGACAGGGAGAGCAGCGCGGCTGTGGTGGCGCACTGGTGTGGCAGCTTGATGACTGCTGGCCGGGTGTGAGCTGGTCGATCCTGGAACACCATGCCGCCGCCGATGCTGTGGCCGGTCGTCCGGTGCGGCGCAAGGCCAGCTTCTACGCCATCCGTCGCGAGCTGACCCCGCTTCTGCTCGGGCTTGGCTGGCAGACCGAGGGGCGTTTTGCGATGTGGGCGTGTCACAGTGGCCCAGCGTCGGACAGTGTCCCCGATGGCCAGTCCGTCCGTCCGCTGCGGCTGCGTCTGTGCGGCTTTGATGTCTCGGGCACCCGCCCGTTTGCCGAGGAACGTCCCGTCACCCTCACACCAAACGGCGTCACCGAACTAGGCGCGCAGACCTTGCCCGACCCAAGGCTCATCATCCGGGGCGAGCTATTCGATGGCGAGGAGCTGCTCTCGCGAGCCGTGCTATGGCCACAGCCGCTGCGCAATCTCGGCCTGCTCGACCCCGAGGTACTGCTCGAAGAAGACGCCACTGAGGACGCCCAGGTACGCCGCGTACGAATTTCGGTGTCACGTCCGGCCAAG
>CALLYL010000362.1 GCA_937859535.1 uncultured Myxococcales bacterium | reverse complement strand
AGCCATCCGCGTCGACGCCAAGGATGATGACCTGGATGCCAGCATCGTCGCCAAGACGATCGTGAAGCTGGTCCAGCGCGATCAGCCCGACTTGGTGCTGATGGGCAAGCTCGCTGCTGACAACGAAGGCAACGACGTCGGGCAGCGTGTCGCCGGGATTCTCGGTTGGCCGCAAGCCACGTTCGCCTGTAGCATTCAAGTGGTCGACGGCGGCAAAGCGGTCATCGTAGGCCGAGAAGTCGACGCGGGCGTCGAATTGAAGAAGGTTCAGCTCCCCGCCGTGGTGACGGTCGATCTGCGCATCGTGTCACCGCATGCGGTCAAAAATGCGCGCACCAAGCCCGAGTTTGCGTATGCCGATGGTCCACGCTACTCGTCGCTGAAGGGTATTCGCGCCGCCAACTCCAAGCCGTTTGAGCAGCTCACGCTGGCTCAGCTTGGCGTGTCTGCGACGCCGAAGACCAAGGTGCTCAAGGTCGAGACGCCTCCGGCTCGTCAAGCGGGCAAGAAGGTCGGCTCGGTCGCAGAGCTGGTGGAGAAGCTGCAAAAAGAAGCCAAAGTCATTTGAGGGGTGATGCCATGGGCAACGTACTTGTATTCCTAGAGCAAGCCGACCGGCGTCTCCGTCCCGCAGCGCTTTCGGCCATCAGCCTAGCGCGGGCGATTCACAAGACGAGCGGTGGCAAGCTGCTGTTTGTCCTCATCGGCGACTCCGTTGCAGATGCCGCAAAGGAAGCGTCACAGTTTGGCGCGGATGCGGTGTTCACCGTTGAAGCGCCTCTGCTGAAGAACTACCTCGCGGAAACCTACGCACCGATCGTCGCACGCCTCGCGACTGAGCAGGGAGCCAGCGTCGTCGCTGCTTGCTCGACCTCGGTTGGCAAGGATCTGCTGCCACGGGTTGCCGGAATTCTCGACGCGGGCGTTGCACCCGATGTCAGCGGCGTCGTTTCTACAAAGCAGTACCGTCGCGCTACCAACGCAGGCAATGCCATCCAGACCATTGAGGTTCTATCCGACGTGGTGGTGGTCAGTGGTCGCCAGACGGACTTCCCACGCGCCCAGCCATCGGGTGGTAGCTCGCCAGTGTCCGCCGCTGCGCCTGGAAACATCAATCCGGCTGGTGCCACGTTCGTCGAGCTCCAGACACAAAAACGCGATCGACCCGATCTCACCGAAGCGCGAGTGGTCGTCTCCGGTGGTCGCGGTATGAAGGAAGGCAAAAATTTCGCCATCCTCGAGCAGCTCTGCGATCTGGTCGGTGGTGCGATGGGTGCAAGCCGCGCTGCTTGCGACGCTGGAATGGTGCCCAACGATCTGCAAGTCGGTCAGACCGGCAAGGTTGTCGCGCCAGACCTCTACATTGCCGTCGCCATCTCTGGTGCGATTCAGCACCTGGCCGGCATGAAGGGCAGCAAAGTCATCGTCGCCATCAACAAAGACGCCGAGGCCCCGATTTTCCAAGTCGCCGACTACGGTCTGGTGACCACCTGGGAAAAGGCCATTCCCGAGCTGATCGCCGAGATCAAGAAGATCAAGTCGGCATCGTAAGCAGCGCTTGCGTAGATGACCGGGGGGCGTCTACGTTCCGCATCTGCCATGAGGCGCTTACGGATAGGTTCCAAGATCCTCCGCGTTCGCGACGAGCCTGAGCCACCACCGAGCCACCCCGGTGCACCAACTCCTCTGGTGTGCATACACGGTGCGGGCATGTCGGGTGTGGTGTGGATGGATCTACTGCGCCAGATCGCGCCTGCTCGTCGCATCATCGCTCCCGATTTGCCTGGCCACGGTCAGTCTGATCCTTGGCACGACTCCAGCACCGACTTGTATCGCGATGCGGTCGGGACGATGTGTGCTCATCTCAAGGTTCCGCGTGTCGTTGTCATCGGTCATTCGCTTGGGGGAGCGGTAGCGCTACGCTGCGCCGTTTCATGGCCAGAGCGAATTGCCGCCGTCATCCTGGTGGCCAGTGCCGCACGGCTGGATGTACCAGAAGAACTGATGCGCGCTCTTGCGCAGGAGCTACCCGAGGGAGATGAGTCGATGGTGGAAGAGATGCCAGCTTCGCTGACCGATCTCGCGTTCTCACCAGCGACCCATCGCGACGTCTGCGCCCGCTGGAAGTCCGTGCTGATGCAAGCGACACGCAAGGTGGTACTCGCGGACTTTGCGCTGTGTCGTGGATTGAATCTGCTTCCGCAGCTCGATCAGCTAAGAACCCCAGCGTTGCTCATTGGCGGTGCCGACGATCTTTTGGTCTCGACGGATCAGCTTGCTGAGACGCAGCGTGCCATCTTGGGAGCCGAACGAGCGATCATCCCAGATGCGGGTCACTTTCCAATGCTCGAACAGCCCGCCGCGTTTGTGGCGACACTCAAGCAGTTTTTGACCAAGATTCCGAGCTAGCCGACGGGCGCTCTCGGTCTAGCAACAAACTTTCGGTCATGCAAAGTAGTCCGACCAGGAAGAATGTCTCTTGGTGAATCGTACGAGGCTGTGCTCCGGCGAGCCCAGCGAGCAGCAGGCCCATTCCACGCAGCCTCAGCGCCCCGTGCCGAAACAGCAGCGAAAACACCGACATCGACCACACCGCCAGGCTGCCCATGTAGACGCCCTGCGCAAATCGCTGATGCGGAAGCTGTAAGTCAAAGGCGACATAGATAAGTCGCGTGGCCGCCGCAGGTGCAATCAACAACAGCATCGTCATCGTCGACACAATCAGCGAAGTCAGCAGCAGTGCAATGGAATCGGTAGGCCAGTGCCAGGGACGACGAGCCAGTAGCAATAGTCCCGTCGCCCCGAGCGCCGCAGCCGACATCGTCGGTCCGTACAGGATGAGCACCAGGCTGACCCGCTGCATCAGCTCTCGACTGGTGAGCAGATGCCATTGATTTTCCAGCAGTAGCAGCGGTGGCAACAGCAGCAGCAGCATCGCCAACTTGTGCCAGCCGCTCGCAGTCTGCCTGGGCACCACGGCCAGCGTAAGCAGCACCGCCAAGCACAGACTGGAGGTCTGCATCAGCCACTGCGCTCTCACCAGGCCCAGCGTCTCGGCAAGCAGCCGGGGCAGCAGAATCTCCGACGCGGCGAGTCCCACAAAAAACAGCGCCATCATGCCCAACCCGAGTCGTCCGACCGGATGGGAAGCAATCCCGCGCTCCCGCATCGCCAGGAACAGCAGCGCCAGCAAGGAACTAAGAGCAAGCACCCCAGCGAAGTGCGCCGCGAACGTCCCCACCGATAGCAAACCACCTTGCAGCCAGCCCGGCAGCAGCGTAGGGGCCATGCGTAACAGTGGCTGAAGCATTCGAAACAGCACGAACTCCGCAACCGCAGCCAGCGACACCAGCCCCGGCAGCGACATGCCGCCGCCGATCAGCCTAAGTAGAGAAATGCGGGTTCTGTCCGACGGTGGCAAGCTCACTTCCAACACGGTACTTGCCCGCACCAATCCGAGGCAAGCAAAACCCTACCGAAAGCTGCGACGACACTCCACAAGCTACTCTTCGCCGTCGCCGTCTACCTCGTTGCTGCTCTCGATGCTCTGGCCATCTTCGTCGATTTCGCGATAGCGCACGCCTTCGACTTGGTAGTACTGACGTGGTGAACTGTCGCGCAGCATCGTCTGCCAGGGCTTGTTCACAAAGCGTCTTCTCCGTCGCTGTTCACTACTCACCACCAACACACTCGACTCGATCGTTGGCATTGGTTCCCGATGCAGCGCAGCTTTCGCATCCTTGAGCGCCTGCGCCCCCGTTCGGTCGGCTTCGCTATCGATGGGTTCTAGGACAAAGTCAAACCCTGTCGTTGGACGAAAGACGTCGCGCAGAATCGACTGCGGCACACACTCACGCATGTCGCGGTGCAGTTCAGAGGGAAGCTCCATCTCGTCGTTTACGCGGAGGTACCCGGTGTGCCACTGGTGCAGCGGATCATCGAAGTGCGTCGACATCTCGCGCAGCGCACGCGGTAGTGACCGTGGCCTGGGCAGCATCGGATGGTTTTCAATCCGACGAACCCTCGCGAGGATGCCTGGGTCCGCATCTTGGCGAATCCGCTCCTGCCACTGCTCTAGCTCGGTGCGATCTTTCGGAGATACCGGGCCGTCACCGCCGAGAAGAAACTTCATCGGCTAATTCCAGATGATGTGAAGCAAAAAGCCGAATGAAACTCCGATCAGCGCCCAACTCACCCAAAATAGCGGCTTCGGAAGTGCGGGAACGGCACGTCGAGGTTTGGCGGCGAGGATCTGCTGGCGCAGAGCCAACGCCTGCGCCGAAATCGTCATCCCCCCGGCTGGGCCAGCAACGAACATAGTGGCGTGCCCACCGTCCATGCCCCGCCCCCCACCACCCATGTTGCTCGGTGGTGGAATAAACGGTGCAGGCTGAGCCAAAATTGTACGCTGCTCAGCACCCGTCGCTACCGGTGGTGCCGCTGAGCCTCCGAACGAGGATCCTTGCGGAGCGGCCGATGGTGGAGCCATTGGCGGTGGAGCCATTGGCGGTGGAGCCATCGGCGGTGGGGCCATCGGCGGTGGGGCCATCGATGGCGGTGGACCCGATCCAAATGACGTTGCAGCCGCTGGAGGTGTCAAGTGCGGAACTTGCTGCGGTGGCACCGTCGGCGCTTGCAAGCTGACCCGCTGCCCCTCGGTGATTGCCGACATCCCTGCGCTCGGTGTCTGCTTCGGATAGAGCGTCTCCAGACACTCGATGCACTCGCGGTGCAAGTCATCCGCACTCTGCTGCCGTCGGTCTGGCGTCTTTTCGAGCGCCTTCATCACCAGTCGCACGAGCGGCTCGGGAAACCCAACCAGCGGTGCAGGCTTTTGCCGCAGGTGCATCATCACGACTTCCATCGGCAGCGCCGCCTCGAACGGAGGCTTACCGGTGAGCATTTCGTACAGCACGATGCCGCAAGCGTAGACATCCGACTGAGGCGACAGCTTGACACC
>CALLYL010000361.1 GCA_937859535.1 uncultured Myxococcales bacterium | reverse complement strand
GACGGAATTTCCGGAATTACCAAGCAAGACAGAGTGGTTCCTACAGAGACTCCCAAGCGATTCCTAGAGACTCCCAAAGCGCGCTACCGGATACACAGAAAACCATCGCGATGACGGCGATGTGACTCGCTATCCAGAGGCGCTGACCGACGCAGAGTGGGCGTTGGTCTCGGATCTGTTCGAGCATGACGAGCGAACGCACTCCTTCATTGAGCGCCCGAGACGACTCTCCAAAGACTATGATCGCCTTCTCGATGTCTCCGCCGCCTGGATTTGGTTTGCAGAGACCCGCATTTTGCTGCGAAGGTTATCAAGCGTTGAAAGTGTTTGATTTGTAAACACCTTCTTATCGTAGGTCACTCGCTCTACAAACCCAGCACCCAAAGGATGCTCGCAGCCATCTCGGAGTCCTATTCTGGCAACGGCAAGTTTACCCAAGCGGCATCAAGATTTCGTCGGCAGCGGACTCGAACACACATGTCGCCATGGCAGCACTACCAATTCCCAATCGAGTCCAAATCATCGCCGGACTTACGCTCGCCATGTTCCTATTCACACTCTGCACCACGCAAGCAGAAGGAGCACTCCTACTCTGGGTCAAAGACAGAGTCGACCGTTTCCTCCTCAGCGGAAAAATCGGGGCTCTGTGGACCCGGTGGTCTTCGGTCCAGTCCATCGCACCCGATTCGCCGGTCACGGACTCGCTTGCAGCGCCTGGCGGATGAGATCGGGCGGCACCGCTGGGGCCGGTACCGTCGATATTTTTGGACTCCGGGCGCTGCGCCTGCTCCATCGAGAGGTCCTGCGCGACGGGTCTGGCGCGTCGAACCAGATGCGGACGTCGGAATCCAGCCCGATGCCGTGCATGAAGTTGTAAATCGCCGTACGTAGTCCGATCCCGAGGCGCTCGTGATCGCAGCCGGTCGGATCTGCAAAGGGAACCTCATTGCGCGCAAAGGTCACGTGCGGCTCGCGCACAAGGCGGATGCCATATACGTCCGGCTGTTGCCCGATTGGGCTGTGCGCTGTCGCCGCGAAGCGATGCCAGAATCCCGATTGGATGCAACCCTCGGCAAAGAGCTGCCGCACCCGCTCCAGCGAGTCAATGGTCTCCTGCTCAGTCTGGGTCGGGAATCCGTACATCAGGTACGCGTGCACCAGAATCCCCGCAGCGCTAAACGCCCGGGTCACTCGCGCCACCTGCGCCACCGTGACGCCCTTTTTCATGAGCGCCAGCAGTCGGTCTGACGCCACCTCTAGCCCGCCGCTAATCGCGACGCAGCCTGAGCGTGCCAGCAGCTCGACGAGTTCCGGGGTGAAGCTCTTTTCGAAGCGGATGTTGCCCCACCACGTAATCGCGACCTGCCGCGCGATCAGCCGCTCGGCCAGCGCCTTCAGTACCGCAGGAGGAGCCGCCTCATCGACGAAGTGGAAGCCAGTCTGTCCGGTTTCCTTCACCAGTGCCTCGATGCGATCCACCAGCACGTCGGCTGTTGCCGTCTCGTAGCGCGCGATGTAATCGAGCGATAGATCGCAGAACGTGCACTTCTTCCAGTAGCAGCCCTTGGCGACGGTTAGCTTGTTCCAGCGCCCATCCGACCACAGCCGGTGCATCGGATTTAGCATCTCGCACAGCGAGACATAGTGCGGCAGATCCAGCCCCGCGTACGTGGGTGTGCCGGTCTCGCGGTGGTGCAAATCCGTGAGCTCGGGCGAGGTCTTGAATACCACCTTCCTGCGCTCGCGAACGTAGGTGCGAAGCAACGGTCGCTCTGGGTTCCGCAGGTGCTCGATCAGCGCAAGCAGAGGCCGCTCGCCGTCGTCCAGGGTGATGTAGTCGCAGAAGTCGAAGACGCGTGGATCGGTGAGCTGCCGCAGCTCGGTGTTCACATACCCGCCGCCCAGCACCACCCGGACGGTGGGATGCTCGGACTTGATGATGCGGGCGATGCGCAGCGCGCCATAGACATTGCCAGGGAACGGCACGGTGATGCCAACGAGGTCGGGCGTATGGACCCGCAGTCGCTCCCTCGTCAGTTCATCAAGCTGCGCATCCACAAGCGTTGGCTCATCGTCCAGCGCTTCCGCCAGCGCATCGAACGACGGTGCACTCGATGCCAGCCGCTCGCCGTAGCGCGACAGCTCGAAGCGCGGATCGATGCCATCGCGGAGCACGTCGGCCAGATCGTCGATGAACAGGCTCGCCAGATGACGTGCGCGGTCCGTGGTTCCCAGCTCACCAAATGCCCAGCCCAGGGGATCTTTACCGCCTTCATCGTCCGCGCCGCGGCTCAGGTTCGCAAAGCGGGGCCCCTCGGGCAACAGCCCCCGCCGAGCGATGCGCAGCGCCAGGCTCGGATCGTTCCCTTGCAGGAAGCGCAGCACCGGCTCGATGAGCGCCACGTAGGCCTCGCCGTTTCCAAGAAAGTGCGCGATCGAAGCTGGCATATCGAGCCGCTTGGTTCGCGAGCGGAGGCGACGGGCGCGCGCCGACAGCTCGTCGTAGACCTGCTGTAGCCCTTGGCGCGAAAACAGCCGCAGGAACAGCTCGAGCGAAAAGTCGGCCTGCACGACCTCGACGTCGGGCGCGTGCCGCTGCAGACAGCCGGTCAGGTACGCCGTCGCCGGGTACGGCGTGTTGAGCTGGGTCATCGGAGGCGTGAGCAAGAGAATGCGCATCGAGACCGCGCAGCATACAGCAGGAACCGCACGGCGCACGCGGGCACGCGCTGCGCTAGATCGGCACAAACCGACCCGAATCAGCCGAAATCAGCCCAGGTTGCCCCAAAACGCCAGCCGTGTTGTAGAACACAGGGCCACATGGACGTGACCAGCGACTCCCTTCAAGCCGCCCATCCCCACGCGACTGCGCCCGCCGAGACCTCCGTGCTCGGCGGCATGGACCCCGAGACGTTCTTGCGCGACTACTGGCAAAAGCGTCCTCTGCTGATTCGGCAGGCCATTCCCAACTTTCGTGGTCTGTTTGAACCGAACTCTATCGGGAAGTCCGGTGCCGCCGCCACCGCCGCCCGCGACGCATTCCTGTCGCTTGCCACCCGCAAGGACGTCACCTCACGGCTCGTCATCGCCCCTGGGTCCACGCGCCGCCAGCCACAACGATGGGAGCGCTCCGATGGCCCGTTCGATCGACTCGACGCGAGCACCCTGCCACCGAGCCACTTTTCCCTGCTCATCCACGGCATCGAAAGCCATGTGCCGGGCGGCTGGGAGCTGCTTCGTCGTTTCTCGTTTATTCCGAGCGCCCGCATCGACGATCTGATGGTCAGCTACGCCAGCAAAGGCGGCACGGTGGGACCACATGATGATCTCTATGACGTATTCCTGCTTCAGGGACCGGGCCGACGACGCTGGCAGGTCAGCACCCAGGACGACCGCACGCTTGATTCCGACGCCGCGATCAAAGTGCTGAAGTCGTTCGTTCCCGAGCAGGAGTGGCTGCTCGAACCGGGCGACATTTTGTACCTGCCGCCTGGCATCGCCCACTTCGGCGTTTCGGATGAGCCCTGCTTCACCTACTCGATCGGATTCCTGGCGCCGTCGCACCGCGAGCTGGTGCAGAACTTCCTCGGCTACCTCAACGAGGTGCTCGAGCCGGGTATCGCTCCCGACGCGCTCTACCACGACCCGGAGCTGCGAACCCAGCAAAATCCCCTCGAAATCGGCGACGCGATGGTCGACCAGGTTGTCGAAATCCTGCAGCACGTGCGCTGGGACCGCGACACGGTCGGGGACTTCCTCGGGCGTCTGCTGACCGGCCGCAAGCTGCCAGAGTCCTTCGCCGCTCCATCGCGGACGCTGTCCCGGTCAGCGTTCACGAGGCGCCTGCACGGACAGGGACGCCTCGAGCTCGCGCGAATCAGCCGAGGCCTCGTGCGCGGTGACTGTCTGTTCCTCAATGGTGAAGCCCATCACGCCGGACCGCAGACGCTACAGCTCTTCACCCGACTCGTGCACGAGCGAGCCTTGCCGCTGCCGCTGGTCATGGACGAGCCGACCCTCGAACTGTTCCACGACTTCTACACGGCGGGCTACCTGCGAATCGTCTAGACGGGTCTGTCCGCACGGTCGTGCATCGCCCATTCCGCAGCCGATTGGCGTCACGCGGGCGGGCTATACGAAGATCGTTTCTTCGGCGGAGCGCAGGGCCTCATCCAGCACGGGCGTCATGTTCTTGATGGGTTTGGGATGCCGCTCCATCCATGACAGGATTCGCCGCCGTCGTTCGTCCTGCGTCGCATGATCAGCGCCGCACTTCCTTTCAGAAGGTCGTGCCACGCCATCTCCCGTTTTTCATCCCCGTTGCAGCGCGGGCACGCCAAGATCAAATTGCCAAGGTGGTTTCCGCCATGGTGGATTGCGTGATCGATGTGGCCATGCTGAGAAGGTGCGCGCTGGCGACATCGAGCGATGGCGGGATGCCCTCCGAAAAGAGGGCTGCGCGCACGGCACCATCAATGCAACGCTAACCCGTCTGTCTGTGATCTTCGCTTGGGCCATCCGGCAAGAGCAGTGCCCTAAAGACCAAACTCATCCACGAGCACCAGGAGGTCCTTTTGCTAGGTCTGGAAGTCGAGATAGGGGACATCAAGCTCGTAATTATATGCCGCCATGAGCCAGAGGGTTCCGCGAGGATAGAAAACCAGCGTGTACATGTCGTTGCCGTAGATGGGTACAGCGCCGCCAGTGAACTCCTGCGGGGGCCTGTCAAAGTGCGTTCTGAGGTTCCCGATTTCGACTTCCGGAGCTTCCTCTCCGGACTCTTGGCGTGCCTTGATAGAGGCGTCGAGCCGGTGCTCGAGCCAGTCGAGAAGCGTTTGGCAGTCTTTGGGCGAGATTTGAAAATTGTGAGCAGAAATGAGTCCCTTTTTACCGAACAGGGCGGTCTCTTTGATGCCGAGCGCCAGCTCGATCTGCGTCAGCAGATCCATGTTCTTTTGTTC
>CALLYL010000360.1 GCA_937859535.1 uncultured Myxococcales bacterium | reverse complement strand
TGAAGCCGCTGTCCCGTCGACAGAACCTTAAAGCGACCTTCGCCCGGGCCCGGAGGTCGTCCGGACAGAGACTCACCACCGCCCCGCGCCGATTGACGTACCGCGAGCGGCGACTTGGCAACATCAATGACCGCCGCTGCAAATGCTTCCGCTGCGGCTTCGCACGCTGGCAACGAACCCGACAGATACGCCCCCGCGAAGTTGGTTTCCGTTGGGGGTCCAAAAAACTTGGCCAGCTCGACACCGCCCACTTTGAGCGCCGCATCCACCGCTATCATCGCCTCCAGCGGAGGTGCGATCAGATACGCCAGCGGTTCTCCAACCGAGACATTGGCCAGCTTGGATAGGTACCGTCCAGTGGCCCGCACCACGTGTGGAAAAAAGCACAGTCGGCCATGTCCATCTGCGGAATAGAACCACGCCTCTTCGGTCAGGCAGCGCTGACAGGACTCGAGCGCGTGATGAACCTCGTCGATGTCGTGGCTGGCGTAGCAACCAATCACTTCTCCCGACAGTGGACCCGAGGCATGCGCCGCGCCCGCGTAAAACGACTTGGCATAGACGACCTCGACCTCGGCGGCTTTGGTGCCTTCATCGAGCGCAACGTACAGCGCGTCATCGCTGGAGCAGGTGATAAATCCCACCGAACGGACTCCATCGGCGAGGCCCAGCTCTTTGGCCAGCGGTTCAGCCACGGTGGCGATCGTACGCACCGATAGCACCAGCGGTTTTACGGGAACCAGGGAAAAGCGCGCCATGGATTGCCCTGCCCTTTAGCCGAGAATCACGCCCGACTTTTTGTCGCGCAGGATACGGACGATACTATCGGCAATCTGCACAGCGGCTTGCACCGGCGGAAAACCACGCGGGTTGATATTCGAAATCACCTCGCGGTCGGCATCGGTGGCACCCGTGGCGGGTCGGTAGATGAAGTAGGCAGACAGGCTGTCCGCAAACCCAAGTCCCGGTCGCTCACCACAGATGAACAGACAGGTTTCACACTCGATGAGTCGCGCCACCTCATCCATGATCTTGACCCGCGACAGATGGACAAACAGCGGCGGGTTCATCCGAATGCTCCGCGTCTGCATCTGCTGGATGAGCGCCTGCTGGAGCGGCTCGGCGTTGACGTTGATTGCCTCCGCCGACAGCCCATCTCCGTAGATGACCTGAAGCTGGGCCCCTTTGGGCAGCTTGGCAGCAATGATCTCTTTGGCTTCTTCCGACAGGGCGCGACCCGCGTCAGGTCGTTGCAGAAAGTGTTTCTTGTCCCGAGCCTGGCTGCGAACCTCAACGAAGTGGAGCCGCTCGAGAATCTCGCGCTTCACTTCCGACATCACCGCTTCTTTGGCCGCCGCATGATCCGCCCGAAACTTCAGCAGCGTCGAGGTCGTATAACGCGTGCCCGTTCGTCCCACCGCCACCCGCGCCGGAGTCGCCGCCATCAACGACTTGAGCGATGCTGGTGCCGACGGATTCGGCAGCACACTCGGCGTGAGCAGCACTTCGCCACCGTGAATGAGCGTCGCCGCTGCGACATGTTCGACGGCTGCGCGGGGATCGGAGTGCTTGCGCAGCGCTTCCCGGACCATTGCCTCAATTGCGCCTCGGTCGAGTGTGTCAGCCATGTGCGGCGCGTTATAACACAGGCCTCAGAAAACTGAGGCGGACGACTTTTCTGTGCCCAGGTTGGCGAGACAGCCTTCCCTTCGAAACGCTGGGCACACGGTTTGCTAACCAGCCCAAGCAGGCTCGATCTCGCATGTCCATACGACCTCCACATGACTCTGCACACCCATCAGCGAGGACGCAAAAGGGCGCATCGCTGCTGCTCGCGCTGAGCCTGGCCATGATGAGCTTGGTTCCCCGTCTGAGTGTGGCGCAGACCAAGGTCGAGCTGCCGCAGCCTCCGTCACTGTGGAAACAGCTTGAGCAGATCCAACGCGAACTGTGGCAAGCCGATTCGCAACATCAGCAGCACCAGCGCGAGCTGTCCCTCCGAGAGTCCGAGCAAGCCAAGCTGGTCGCACAGATTGAGCAGCTCAAGTCCCAACCACCAGGCCCGGTGCGAGATCTCCGACTCGATGGGCTACTCGCGCAGGTCAAAGATCGCGCCGATGATTTGTCGCAGCGATCGCTGGTGGCGCAGCGCTTGAGCGCCCAGCGGGTGAGTCAGCAAAAAAGACTGCTGCTGCTGGCGGATCGACTCCTCGCTGGAGAAGCGGGATCGCTCGACTCGGGCAAGCGGGTTCTGCTGCTTCGTCTACGCGCCGAGCTGAGCGAACGACTGTATGCCGACGAACCCGAGCGGCTCAAGGCGCTGGCACAGTCGAGCGCGACGCTGGAAAAGAGCTCCGCGCAGCTCGATGATCCGCAGGGACTTCGCGATCGAGCCGATCTGCTGCGTGACTCGGCCGACAAGCTAATGCGTGAGATGCAGCGCCTGAAAGAGCGACGTGAAGCGCTGCTCAAACGACAACGGGTCCGACAGCGTGCCGTCTCGGTCGATGAGGATCTGTTCGCCGAGCAAGCAACTGCACGACGCGGCAACAGCGCGGCCTTTGGCTCCCGGGGTGAGAGCAAACTGGCCGATGCGGCGGCCCCGACCGTTGGCGGCGGACCGATGGCTCCGGCTCCAACCACCTCACCCGATCCGAATCGCGACAGCGGAGCGCTGCGTACCGCAATCGATCCATCGACCCTCGATGCCCTGCTCCGCAGCGATGCGACCGTTGATGCCACCGCGCAGGCCGGTGCCCTGGAACGAGCCGAAGCCGAGTTAGGGGCCCTGGCCCATCAGCTTCAGCGCCGCGCTGCCCAGCTTGAGCAGCAAGCCCAAGGCCTGAACGGCAAGAAGTAACCCTCCTTTTCAGCCGTTTCGGCGCTGCCTTTCCACCAAAAGTGAAATTTTTTGCTGTGCTCGCCTGGTTCGATCTTGGATGATCTACTCAATCCCACATTGGGAAGACGTCCGCTCAACTTCTCGCCGTTTTGAGGTCAGCATGTCACGTCGTCTCCTTCCCTCCTCGCTCGCTCTCGGTCTGCTGCTCACTGGCTCGTGCAATTCCTCGCGACTGGATGACAGCACTGCTTGTCAGCCCGGCGACACCACCTGCGATGGAACGCTGGTAATGCCGAAGCCCAAACCCAAGCCCCCCGGTCCGGGGATGAAGCTTCGGATTGGACCCAAAGCGCCCGTCGGCTTTGATACCAAGCAAGACGGCTCGTACGGCGTACAGACTGACAAGGACGGCAACGTCATCCTC
>CALLYL010000359.1 GCA_937859535.1 uncultured Myxococcales bacterium | reverse complement strand
GTGGCGGCAACGGACGCTTCAACTGCTTCGCGAGTTCCACCAACCAGTTATCCGGCTGAGGTGTACCCCCTTGCTGCAAGGTCGGCAGAAGCAAGTTTCTGAATGCGGCTTTTCCATGAACCCCAAGCCGCCACTGCTCGGATTCTGTCAGCCCCAGGATCTCTTCGCAGCGACTTTGATATCGCTCACCGATGGCTTCCAAATCAAAGCTCGCGTCTCTTCGGACAGCATCAGGAATCCTCTGCTTGAGAGCCGCCCCCACCGCAGCGCCGGACGAATAATCTACCCGTTCGAGTGGCTTGCCATAGTTCCACGGCAGCTTCTCCTGCCAGACCTGCTGCGCATCCCGTGTCCGCTGTAACACCCACCACAGTGCTCCGGCTCGTACCCATCTCTCGCGTTCCGCCGCCAGCTGCTTCGCCGCATCGGGAAATTGAGCATTGAGCCAGACCGGATCGAGGAAAATGCTCTCCATGCACCAGCCTGCGGTCACGTAGAGACGCTCATCCAACGCCTTTCTCTGCGCTGCCACTTCTGCATCGCTCCACGTGTCACGATCCACCAGGCCGTAGCCATCCGGAAACTGAATCGTGCCGTCTCCATCAGCCGACAGCTTCTGAAGTCGCTTGAGCACCTTGTTTCTTCCGCCAGCGGCAATGACATGCACACTGGTAGCCCACGTCTTCATCCGGCTGCTCAGCACCGCCTCCAGCAACTCTTTGTCGTCGTCCCCTTCGACCAAGACCGCGACTTTGTGTCGAGAAATTGCCCTCTCTTCGGTCCAGTAGCCTTCGATGATCGTCTGTGACGTGGTTTGTATGGACTTGAGCGACGCCATCTAGTCCGCCCCTTCCAGATCCACAAAAGCGCGTGAAGACCGAAAGTGGTCCCAGACCTCTGGCGCGTGGGATGCAACCAGAAGCTGGCCGTGAAACTCGTCTTCAATCAGGGCATGCAGTACTGCCAGGCTGCCGCGCATCAGCGACAGGTGTTGGTGAAGCTCTGGCTCATCCAGAAGCACGATCCCGCCCTCACTCAACCAGCGTAGAAGCATGCACAGGTTGATGAGCAGCGACCGTTCCCCCGCGCTCAGCTTATCGACAGTGATTCTTGTACCGGAAGGCAAGAGAAACCGGGGTCGCTGGTCGTCCTCAAACCCATCAAGCTGTGCGAAGCCGCGCCGCAGTTGCGCGAGGCATTTGGCCAAGATGTCCCAGCGCTCTCGTCGAGCCAGAAACAAGGTCCGCAGCAGCCCCTCTAGGTGCGACTGGCCCCGAGCCAACGGCAGATATCTCGCAACAACAACGAATGCAGGCGTCGGATGCCGACTGAGCAGATCCCCTTTGCGGACCGGCGGCACCCACTTGTTCTCTGCCTCAATGAAGACCATGTTGGGTGGTCGCTTGTCCTGGCTGTAACCCGTCTCTGCCTGCTCAAAGGTCGTTCCCCAGAAATCTAGAACCGCTTGATCCCAAAGAACTCGACTGCCTTTGATGGTGTACGGATTCTCCAGTCCAGGCGGCAGCGTGCTGACGGCATCCGCACCACCGAAAGCAAGCCACATCCTCGGCTTTGGACCCGGAAGATCCACAAACAGCACCGCGACAAGCTCCGCGTCGGGCAGCAGCTTCGACTCAGGCTTGGCATAGGCACGCTGCTTGGTGCAGCGCCGGAACCACTGCCACAGCTCGGCAATCGCCTCTAGGTAGGAGGTCTTGCCCGAGCCATTGAGCCCACGCAGACAAGCTGCAGAAAAGACGTGTCCGCTTGGGCCCACCAGCAGGTCGTCACGCTCACGCAGTGCCCGTAATTTCCGAATGATGATTCGCTCAATCTTCACGAATGAGGCATACCACGGAAGCCAAACAGGCAACACAGCCGCACCGACTACGAAGAAGCGTGCCCGCTCGGCGCCGTCACGCCCGGAGCTGGTGCAGCCGGTTCCGTAGGCTCGCTCAGGCTAGGCTGGGGCTGGTCGCCGTCTTCGGGGAGTCCGGCGCGACGACGGGCGGTGGGCTCGATGCGGTCGGCCAGATCCTTGCGCCCGGCGAGCAGATACAGCCCATAGAACGCATAGGTCACGCCCTGGTAGGTGTTTTCCCACGACGCCGCCGCCTGCGATTTGCGCTCTTGGGTGAGCTGAGCCTCCCGCGACTCGCGCTGCACATCCGAAAGCGCCGCCGCCAGCGACTCGATGCGAGGAGCCAGCTCATCGGCCAGCGCGCTCGCCTTCACCGTCACCCCGGTCCGCAGCGGCTTCGCAGAAATCGGCGTCTTGCGAAGCAGCGACTCCACCGCCCGCCCACGCTGGAGAAGCTCGGCCCCAAACGTCGGGATCGACTCAGCCAGACCGTAGGCGGACGCCGTCTGTGACCCGTACAGTGCGGAAAGCATCTCGCGCTGACCGAACAGCGTCATGGTCAGCTCAGCCTGGGCATCATCGCGGTGCTGCCGAGGTGCCACGTCATCCAGCAACTCAGCGGCATGCGCCAGATCGGCCTGCTGAACCTCGAGCGCCGCCCGATCCAACAAACTGCCAAGCGCATCGACAAACTGCTGGGTGATCTCCGATTTGTGCGGACTCTTTGGAAACAGGGTCGGATGCAGCGTCTGCACAATCTGCGGCCCATGAACCGACGCCGAGCTGGTCACGGTGGCACTCACCGCCAGCCGACTCGCCGCCATCTTCGATAACTTGGAACCCTTGGCCATACCTTGCCTCCTGTAGGCGTTGTCTGTGTTCGGATGTAACCAAGGGCCTTCAGGATTTATTCCAAGGCCCGCTCCACAAAAGTCCCGCTGCTCGGTCGACCCCTCCAAATCGGTCTTCCGCAGTTGAAAAAGCCGTCTTGGCGGCCCAAACACGCCTTTTTCAACTTCAAACAGCCGTCTTGGTGGCTCTAACTCGCCTTTTTCAATTTGA
>CALLYL010000358.1 GCA_937859535.1 uncultured Myxococcales bacterium | reverse complement strand
CCGGACGTCGATCATGTCAGCGGTGTGCCGCCAGCGATCGCGCTGTCGCAGCGGATCAGCCGTGCCGGTGCGAACTCGACCGTGGCAACGGTCACCGAGGTCGCGCACTACTTGCGATTGCTATATGCCAAGGTCGGTCTGCCTTATTGTCCGACCTGCGATGAACCGGCCCATGCGACCTCGACGGAAGCTCTGACGGGACTTTTGCAAAAGCTCGGGAGCGAGCCGTATACGCTCTATTCACCGACGGTTCGAGGTCGCAAAGGAACCTATCTAGAGGTCTTTCAGCTCGCGAGTCGTTCGGGCATCGCCAAAGCACGGGTGGATGGCAAGTTGGTAGCCACCGAGCCTCCGCCACGACTTGTGAAGACAGCGGAACATCACATCGACTTCATCGTGGCGCACGGCAGTCCGGCCCAGTTTTCGCGAGCGCAGATTGACCTGGCAATTCAGCTCAGCGATGGCAACGTCACCATTGCACCGGGTGAGCCCAGCGCCAAAGCTGGTCGCAACGAGCGGACGTACTCGACGAAGCGGGCCTGCGGCAAGTGCGGTCAAGGCATCCCTGAGCTAGACCCACGCTGGTTTTCGTTTAACACCAAGCAGGGTCAGTGCAACCTCTGTGAAGGTCGAGGTCACGATCCCGACAACGAAACCAAGCTATGTCGAGGCTGTCACGGAACGCGACTTGCTCCGCTTCCGCGCAAGGTTCGGCTTCATGATCTGACCTACGCCGAGTTGACGTCGCAATCGGTCCGTCGTGCACTCGCGATCGTCGAAGAGTGGCAGTTTGTCGGTAGCGATGAAAAGGTGAGCAACGCACCGCTTCACGAGTTGCGACGACGCCTGCGCTTTATCGAACAGGTTGGGCTGGGTTATCTGTCGCTCGATCGGGCGGCATCCACGCTGTCCGGCGGAGAAATGCAGCGGCTGCGGCTGTCGGCACAGCTCGGCGCGGGACTGACCGGTTCGCTGTACGTGCTCGATGAACCAACGATTGGTCTCCATCCTCGCGATACCGATCGCTTACTCGGCAACTTACGAGCCCTGGCGGACCTTGGCTCGACGGTCTTGGTCATCGAGCACGACGAGGCGACGATTCGGGCGGCGGACTATCTGCTCGACTTGGGTCCATCGGGAGGCAAGCATGGCGGCGAGATCATTGCCCAAGGTCCAGCCGCAGAGGTGCTCAAGCATCCACTCTCTCCAACGGCACAGGCATTGGATTTGCACCCTGCCGCTCGTCCCAAGCGACCCCCGCCGACTCGGATGCTCACACTACGCGGCGCTTCGGCGCACAACTTGAAGAATGTGACTCTCAAGCTGCCGGTGGGTCGCTTCAATGTCGTCGCTGGAGTCAGTGGTTCAGGCAAGAGCACGCTCGTGCAAAAAGTGCTCTATCCGACGCTGCGACTGGCGCTGGGACTGACCAGTGAGCCGCCGCTGGGACATGCCAAACTCGACGGTGCGGAAGCCGTCAAGCGCGCACTTCTTGTGGATCAGTCACCGATCGGACGCACTCCGCGATCGGTACCCGCGACGTTCTTATCGGTGTGGGACGAAATTCGCCGACTCTATGCCGGGCTGCCGGAATCGAAGGTACGCGGCTTTGCGGCGGGACGCTTCTCGTTCAACTCCGCGGGCGGAGGGCGGTGTCCAACCTGCGAAGGCCAAGGCGTGCAGGTCAGCGAGATGTCGTTTCTCCCCGACGTGATTACCCCGTGCGAGGCCTGTGGTGGACAACGGTTCGAGCCGTCGACGCTGACCGTACAGTTTCAAGGGCTGACGATCGGAGATGTGCTCCAGCTTTCCGCAGAGGAAGCGGTGCGCCACTTTGCCAATCACCCAAAGATTCGGCGTCCTTTGCAAACGCTGTGTGAGCTAGGCATTGGCTACATCCAGCTTGGCCAAGGCTCGCACACGCTGTCGGGAGGAGAAGCGCAGAGGCTGAAGCTCGCGGCCGAGTTGACGGCGCTCAGTCACCACGAACCGACGGTCTACGTACTCGATGAACCGACGACGGGACTGCATCTCTCCGATGCCCGGCGATTGATTGAACTGCTGCACAAACTGGTCGATCGCGGCGACACGCTGGTCATCATCGAACACCACCTCGAAGTGATCGCGGCGGCTGACTGGGTGGTCGAGCTTGGTCCCGATGCAGGTCAACAAGGGGGACAGATCGTCTTTGCGGGCGATCCCGAAAGCCTCAGCGCAACACAGACGGAAACAGGGAAGTCGCTCGCCAAGGCGAAGGCTTATCGACCGGAAATGAACGCGGCCACTTCATCGCGTACTCGCTCGGACCACTCAACGACCGGCTCGGCGATCTTTTCTTCTTCTCGGTTGGCTGACCACAGCAGCGCTCCGTCGTAACCTTTCCGTGCCAACAGAGCCAGTCGCGATCGCGTATCTTGCGCGTCGCCTAGCTCACGCCAACCACGCCATCGTCCCGACGGAAACTCGCCAACGATACATGGCCCATGAGCTGCCATGTCGTTGTCGGGAACCACCTCGGGATCGCAGTAATAGTGCCACTGGTGCAGCGTTAGCCCGAGCCCCGGCGAATCCCACGCCCTCATGCTGCGATGCTTGGCAAAACCCACCGTCGAGCGTAGACCAGCCCGATTGATGCGAGCCGCGCCCTCCGACAAGAAGTCCAACATCGACCCCAGTGGCACGACCTTCTTGTCGCTGGGCCAGGTTCTGTCGTCGGTACACCACTCGGGCTCGTTGATCAGTTCAAGCGCATAGACGGTGTTTGGAAAGCGCTGACAAACAGCAATGATCGGCTCCACCACACGCTCGAAAAAACGACGCCGCTTGTCCGGGTCGATGATCACGTCCGCTCTTCCACACTTCACATGTGGAGACGAGGGGACGGCGACACCAGGAAAACAAAAATGGAAGTCGATGATCGACGGCAGAAGCTGAATCTTTTGGGCCTCACAGCTCACCAGTAAGCGAGTGAAGTCGTCGAGCCAGGCTTCGCTCAACTCTGGCACTTCATGAAAGCGCCACTGCCCCGATCGCTGTGTATCAAGAGCCGGCTTGTGCTGGTTGATTCCGTACGTCGTACCATCGGCGAGCAGAAACCAACGCACGACCTGCAAGCCAAGCAGCTTAAATTCGGCCAGCTCGTCGTCGATCGTCGGAATCCACGCCGCTCTCGCTCCCCATGCAGCACCACCGTCGGAATGAGGCGGCTCACCAAAGTCCCAAGCATAGTTTCGCCACGCGTAATTGATCCCTACGTGCATCGGTCGCCTCCGAAACCACAATACCTGTTCACACCGTCGCGCTGCGAGAGGCACGTCTTTTCGGAAGCAAAGCGCCCAAAAAAGAGTTGACGCCGCCCGCGCCACAGAGCTATTAGTCGTGGGCCTCGGTCATTCGGCCTCGGCACTTAGGCGCGTAGCTCAGTGGTAGAGCACTACCTTGACACGGTAGGGGTCCACGGTTCAAGCCCGTGCGCGCCTACTCGAAAATCCTTCCAGCCTCGGAAATTTAAGTTCTCGATGTCCAGGGCTTGGTGGTAAGTTCGTAGTAAGGAGACCTTTCAGATGCCCAAGATGAAGTCGCACTCTGCCGCCAAGAAGCGCTTTTCGCGTACGGCGAAGGGGCATTTCAAGCACAAGCAGGCTCACAAGAGCCACCTTCTCACCCACGAGTCCAGCAAGCGGAAGCGCAAGCTGCGCGGCACCAAAGTGGTGCACGAATCGAACGAGAAGGCGATCCGTCTACTGCTTCCGTACGCCTAACCCTTTCCGTTCTTTTCTGTGAATGAGCCGCCCCAATAGGCGGCCTTTTTCATTTCTACGCCTTCAACAACTGAATCCTGGCGCACTCAGCGTCATCGACGTGACCGCAATCTGTTCACGTCTACTTCAGGAACTCGGCTTCGATGGCAGCATAGTCGACGTCTACATCGAGCCGTGCCAGCACCGAATAGAAGCCAAACTGGAGCCGATTCATAAACAGAATCTCCGTCGGCATCGGAAATGCGTGAACCGCGTCCATCTTGAGCGCCGCCGTCGACATCTCCTTGAAGTCCTCGACCAAGCTGCGTGCGTACTCGCGAGTCATCCGAAACGGTGAGACAAACAGCGGCTCAAAGCAGCGTCGCAGATAGCGCAGCACCAGCACCTCGAGTGGTCCTGGCCGGGTCGCCAAGAGCTTTTTGCCAGCCTCGCGGAAGGCCAGTTCATCCCGAGCGATTGCCGAGCGATGCACCTCGAACGCCAGCGGTTGCTGGTCCGCCGGAATCGGCTGGACACAGCCATAGTCGAGGAAAGTCACGACGCCACCCTCGGAAAACAGATAATTTCCAGGATGGGGGTCAGCGTTAAACATGCCACCGACGATGTTCCCTTTGAAGACGAAACGCCACATGGTTTCGGCCCAGGCACGACGCTCGGATTCGCTCGCATTGACGGCCTGCTCAAACGACGCTCCGCGCACAAACTCGCTGGTCAGAACGCGACCGCTGGACAATCCGTCGAGAACTCGCGGAACCCGGATCGTCGGATCGTTGGCATGGACCTTGGCAAAGGCACGCTGACGCTCGGCCTCAAGTCGATAGTCGAGTTCCTCGCGAAAGCGGGTGCGAATCATCTCGAGCATGCCCTGGCTGTTGAAGCGGCGGGTGCCACCGATCGCCATCATTTGTTCAAGGATGGACGCGTTGGCCAGATCGCTCTCGAGCGCAGCAACGATGCCGGGATGTTGAACCTTGACCGCGACCTCTTGCTGCTGCGCAGCATCGCTGGTCACAACGATGGCACGATGCACCTGACCGATCGAAGCGCTGGCCACTGGCAGTTCTTCAAACGTATGGAACAGCTCGTCGATGGAAGTGCCAAGCTCAGACTCAATGAGGCTTTTGATTTCTGAATAGGGGGAGCGCGGCGCGGCCGACCGAAGCGTGCCCATTGCGGTTTCATAGGCCGTGCGATGCTGTTCTGGGATCACCCCGTCGACGTAGCTCGCCATCTGGCCAACCTTGGCGGCGAGTCCGCGCAGTGTCCCCAGCACCTCCGCAGCGCGCTGCGCACTCGGCTGGGCGTCGCGGCTGCCCATCAGATCTAGACCCACACGGGCCCCGATGGAAACCAGGCGGCCGAGCCGTCCAAACCGACCCGTGGGAAGCGAGCGCTCGTCTTTCACAGTCGCAGTATAGCCAGCAGTCACTCAGCTTGGTGAGGAAGCCTTCTGCGTGGTCTTGAGGAAGTAGCCACTGAGATCGTCGATCAGCTCGATCAGCGGCTTGGGTTCGGCGGCCAGCTCGCGGGTGCGCGTCTGCGAACGGAGGATCAGAGACACCAACCGCTGTCTCGTCTGATTTTCTCCAGCGAGAAGCGCCGCGTTCGGTCGACCGAGCGTTTCGTCACGACGCACTGGCTTCCCTGCCACTTCGACAGAACTTACGGCGTCACAGAGGTCGTCAGCGAGCTGATAGGCCAATCCGAGACACTGTCCGACTTCGCCCCACGCCTCGGCATCGGTGGCCCCCGCAGCAACCGCGCCGGCTGACGCGGCAAGCCGAAACAGCGCAGCCGTCTTCATTGCGTGATAGCGATCGATGATGCTGCCATCGAGACCCTTCTGCTCTAGGCTCTGTCCACCAATGATCCCGTGTTGCGAGCCCGTCGCTTGTCCGAGCAGACCGACAATACGCAGCGCCCGCCGGGCCAGCCGAGACGGGGCATCTGCCAATACTTCAAAGGCCCGCGCCAACAGTGCATCTCCGACGAGAACTGCCATCGGTTCACCAAACAGCTTGTGAACGGTCGGTTTGCCTCGCCGACAGTCCGCGTCATCGAAACAGGGTAGATCATCGTGCACCAGCGACGCTGAGTGAATGAACTCGATCGCACAGCCAGCACGCATCGCCAGATCCATTTCGGTGTCATCAGCAGCACAAGAGGAGGCCACGGTCAGCAGTAGCCTCGGACGAATGCGCTTTCCTCCCGAAAACACCGCGTGGTGCATGGCACGATGCAGGGTTTCGGGAGTCTCATCCTGACGCGGTAACAATTCTAGCAAAGCCGCCTCGACGGGATCGGATTGGGTTGCGGGACGGGCAGCACCGAACATTCCTACGCTCCTATCAAAACAGGTAGCCTACAAGCTTCAATTGGCCTTGCGGCGTTAGCAAGTGAGTCCCCTCAGAATGGGTCACGCCGAGGACGAAGGCGACTTAAAAATCGCACGCTTGTGATCGAAGTAGATGCTGTCCCTGGCGAAACCGTTTCGTAGTTGACCAAGATTTTCACAATCGCCTACGGCGATTGGCTTCTCATAATCGCATCGTGAAGCGCCGGACGAAGCGCTCGCAGCGCCACCTTGCTCGACTCCGCAGCAAGAGTCGACTCGACATGGACTCGGTTCGAGAGCAACACCGCGATCAAGCCACGGTGAGGATCCATCCACAGCGAACAGCCGGTGAAGCCCAGGTGTCCGACGCCAAGCCGGGACCAAAGCGATCCAGCGGATGAGGTACACGGCATCCCCGTAAGCAGCGGATCCGGATGGTCAAAACCGAGCCCCCAGGTGCCCGGAAGGCCAGCAATGCCCGGGCTGTGGAAGAAACGTCGCACCGTGGTCGATCGCAGCCCCAGCGCCCGCGCAGGGGCCGATGGCGCATCGTGGTAACAGTCGAGCAGCGCTCGGGCAAGCCGATACACGGATTCGCTCTGTGCAAACAGCCCAGCATGGCCGGCCACGCCAAGCATTGCCCGAGCGGTATCATCGTGAACGACACCTTGCAGTGGCTCACGGGCACCTGACTCTCGGCGTGTCGGCGCACAACGGGTCTCATCGGGCAAGACGTGCCGATCGAGCGGCCGAAACGAGAGGGCCAGGTCCAGCGGCCCCAGCCAGCGCGCCAAAAGATCATCAAGGCGATCTTGAGCCCGTTGCTCGACAAGACCGCCCAAGACAATGAAGCCCAAATCGGAATACACCGATCGAACCCCGGCAGTGTCCCGAGGCGTTGCCAACACTGCGGACTGAACAGCTTGTCGAGTACGGCCCGACGGAGACACCAGAAAGCCCTGCTGCTCTGCCCACAGTGGTGGAAAACACGCAGGAAACCCGGAGGAGTGAGACAGCAGGTGCGCCAGATGCACACCTGGTAACACCTCCTCATCGAGATGAAGGAGCCCTGCATCGCACAGCTTCATCACCAACAGCGTCGTCGCCAGTGCCTTGGTCACCGACGCAATGTCAAACCAGGTCTCATCGGTCGCGTGACCTACCGAAAAAGTCCGAGGGGTGGATCCGACCCCGAAGCTCAGTGAAGCCGAGGGATACGCCACCCCAACACCCCTACGCAGGATCGACTCCACCTCATCGACAGGATGGCTCATGGCTTCTTGGGCAGATCGGCCTGCGGCACAGCAACGGCAATTCCTGCCTGGACCGTCTTTAGTCCAAGCAGCAGCAAGGTGTGTCCGTTCTGCTCTATCACCGACGGACCCATCGGAACTCCACCTGCGGTAGCAGCCAGCAGCGCATCAGGCACCGCCAGGAAGGGTTCACTGGAATCACCTCGATACGAAGAGGCAGCGACCAGGACTGATTTGCCCATGGCTTCAGCTCGAGCATAGAGGTCGTAGCGACTACGACCCGCAGGAGTGGTGATTCGACGGACAAACAGTCCGCTCAAACGATCCGCAGCCTGCTCTTGGCTACGGGTAATGCTGACCAAAAAGTCGGCGGCAGTGATGAGAGCTGGACTCACGCCAAAACGAACCGCTGGGCTGTCATTTCGCACAAACGCCGCGACCTCAGCGGCATCCGCTTCGGCATAGCGAACAGACCAATCATCCACGATGAAATAGAGCCGCAAGCGACCGTTTTCGACCGTCGGGCTCACCCGACCCAGTTTGCCGGCCGATAGCGTCTTGGCAGCAGCCAGTGGTTGACTCAGTCGCTCGAGTGAACCATCCGCAGCACGCCGGAACACCCCGATCGCGCCGTCGATCGACGTATACAGTAGAAGCGGCTCCAGCCCTGGCAGATCAGTCAGCCACACCGGGTTGGCGATGCCCTGCCCTTCCCACGGCAAAATCGCCGACAGGGTCTCTTGTGGCTCGTATTCCTCGGCAAGATTGGTGACTTCAGTTGAAAACAGTTGTGAGCGCTCGGGCTGGTTGCGCGGCGACATCTGGCCATAGATGTGTAGTGAAGCACCCATTTTACGCGGCTCCACCGTCGGCATATCGAGATCAAAACCGGCTCGCAGCAGCACAAAGGGCGATTCTTGGTCGCGCAGCACAAACCCGCGCAGTGGGGTTCTGGGCCAGTCATCCACAGGTGGGACACCGTCGCCCAGGGTTCCACAGCCACACATCCCGGTCATCAAGCCGAACAGCAGCGGCACGGTCCGAGCAGCCTTTTCGACGCGCAGCCTCATCGTGAGGGGTTATTTAGCAGAGGTGGAACGGCAGGCGGCAAAAAACGCATCGCTTGAGGCAGCACCACGCGCCCACTGCTCATCCCCCCCTGGGATGACCTCTGCCCCCATCGCTGCTGGAGCAATTGCCTGGAAGTAGGCGGCATGGTACGCGACGGAAAAACAGGTTCTGCCAGCACCACGCATGGCTTCATAGGAATGCGGTGCAATGGTTAACAGTTGGCGATCGGTCTTCGGGCAGACCCACTCGGCCAGTGCTCGCAGATCGCCAAGCCGAACCTGCAATGGCAGATCGCGGTTGGACTTGATGGTCCACGGCGGTGCCGATGGCAACTCACGCAAGAGACCCAGCCACGGTGCCCCCAGTGCGTAGACTCGACGAGGCGGAGTCACCGCAGCGAGCCCCGCAACCCGTGAATCGGCGAACACCTGGTCGAACAGAAAATCAATGCAGACCGAGCCGCTCTGTCGCTCTCGGTGCTCTGGGCTGTGGCACACCGCAAAGCTGGGCTGCATGGTCCGAGGCTCGGTAAAGCGGGCGAAGGTAACATCCTGACCACGCCCGTCAGAGACCGCGACCACTCGCGCCGGATCCTGCTCAAACGGACCATCTGCGGTCGCAAACTGCACGGTCGCTCCCCCAACTTCCATGATCGCAAACCGTTCCCCGGGTTGCACTGATTCACGAACCCCTTGCCACGCTAGCTGCCCCTCTTCACTCCCGGTAATCGGTCGGGCCACAACGCTACGGATCGCTGCATGTTGGACGAAAAACTGCTGAACCGCCTGCCACAACGCCGCCCACTCGGGACGCGACAGCGGCTGCCCGCTCACCGGGTCGCGAAAGCCACCGGTTCCCAGCGCCGCCGCCGCCCGCACCTGGGCCCGCCACTCTGGACGTCCGCCCTTTCCCGGGTCACCCAGTGAGTCCCATGCCACCGCGAGTCGTGACTGCACCAGCTCGGCGATCGCGTTCGGACTCTTGCCCAGCGTCAGGGAGGCAAGTCCTCCCTTCGATTTTGCACACACTGGCGCGATGTTCCCTACCGCACAGCGGCGTCCCTCTGCCTCGATTCGAACCGGGAACATGCACAGCGACGTTCCCGATGAGCCGACATCGATGACCAAATGCACCTGCGACAGCGGCTTGGCGGACACATGACCCGTCGATTGGCCGACCCCCTGAGCCGTGACACAGGACATTGCGGAAGCAGATGCCGCAACCACGAGCAGGGAACGAGCAGACGGACGGAAGTTCGCACTCCGCAACATCATGGACGAACACATTATCGCAAATTGAGCAAACGCGGCGCGGGGTGCCAAGCCACACCCACGCCCGGATTTTCCCGACGGAGACCAGCTACCAAGACGGCATCTGCGCTCTGAGCTGAGGCATTTGATAAGATGACAATTTATGATGAGCAACAGCGATCTAGTTCTGGGGCGACTCTATCGGTGGGAAAAAGAGCTAACCAGTCGGGTCTTTCTGACCCAACCTCTGGCGGGGGGCTCGGTCCAGACCTACACCTTCGGACAAGCCATGGACGAGGCACGGCGCATGGCAAGCTATCTTCGCTCACTAGGCTTTCCTGCCGGATCGTCGATCGCAATCCTGTCGAAAAACTGTGCTCAGCTCGTACTGTCCGATATTGCGATCTGGCTAGCAGGACACGTTTCGGTGGTGATTTACCCGACGCTGGGTGCCGATACGGTTGCCTACATCCTCCAGCACTGTGATGCAAAGGCGCTGTTTATCGGCAAGCTCGAGAGTTGGGAATCGCAAGCAGAGGCCGTTCCCAAAGGGGTTGCTTGCATCTCCTATCAACCAAATGTGCAAGCAGGCGTTCCTGCCTGGGGTGAGATCATCAAATCGCAGCCGCCTCTAAGCGGCGAAATTGTGCGTGCGCCTGACGATGCAGCGATGATCATCTATACCTCAGGGAGTACCGGCAAACCCAAAGGAGTCGTCCACAACTTCAAGGCGATGGCGGTCGCCTGCGCCGGATTCCAGCAGGTTCTCAAGCTCACTCCTGAAGACCGATTTCTGTCCTATCTACCGCTGGCTCACGTCTTTGAGCGCGCCGCAGTGGAATCAGCATCCATGTGGTCCGGATGTCAGCTCTTCTTCGCGGACTCCCTGGAAACATTTTTGGCCGATATCAAGCGTGCTCGACCGACGCTGTTTCAGTCAGTTCCCCGGCTTTGGCTGAAGTTCCAGCAGGGTGTGTTTGAAAAGATGCCTGCTGACAAGCTGCGCACCATGCTGAAGATTCCTATTCTCGGTGGAATCATCCGGCGCAAGGTGCTCTCTGGGCTCGGTCTGGAACACGCCCGAATGGCAGTCAGCGGCTCGGCCCCCATTCCTGCCGAGTTGATCGAGTGGTACAACGACCTTGGGTTGGAGATGTTGGAAGGCTACGCGATGAGCGAAAACTTCGCGTACTCACACCTCGCGTTGCCGGGACGAACCCGGGCAGGATACGTCGGTGAGCCGCTGCCGGGAGTAGAGGCCAAGATATCTCCGCAAGGGGAAGTTCTGGTCAAGAGTCCGGGTTCCATGGTGGGCTATCACAAAGACCCAGCTCTCACCGCTGCCTGCTTCACAGAAGACGGATTCCTAAAGACCGGAGATCGCGCTGAGATCGATGAATTGAACCGAT
>CALLYL010000357.1 GCA_937859535.1 uncultured Myxococcales bacterium | reverse complement strand
ACAGCCCGCTCAGGTCACGGCTATGGATAAGGCGCGTCCCGACGTGGAGCAGCTTGTCAAACAGGTGGGCCCGCGGATCCCGAGAGATGGCCACATGATCAAGCTGATTCGCCGAAATCCCACCGAGTCGCAGACACTCTCGCACCGCCAGCGATGGGAAGCCGGCGCAGTGTTTCTTCCGATTCAGCCGCTCTTCTTCGACGGCACAGACCAGCTTTCCATCGATGAGCAGCGCCGCACTGGCATCACCATGAAAGGCATTGAGGCCAAGGATTCGCATGACCCAATCAGCGTACTAGCTCAGCACCAAGATGCTGCCCGCTCGCTCGAAACTCATCGATGGCGACCAAGAACACATCGACCAGCCGATGATCAAACTGGACGCCCGAGCAGCGCTCGATCTCCGAGATCGCCGTGTCGTGCGGCATGGCTTTGCGGTACGCCCGATCCGACGTCATCGCGTCGTAGCTATCCGCGATCGCAACGATTCGACCGATGAGCGGGATGTTTTCTCCCATCAGCGCCTGCGGATAGCCGTTGCCGTCCCAGGACTCGTGGTGGCAGAACGCGCCCGGTACCAGATCGGCCATAAACGGAATCGGTTCGAGGATGCGCTTGCCCTTGGCCGGGTGGGTCTGGAACATCGCCACTTCCTCGGGGCTGAGCTTGCCGGGCTTGTTCAGCTTCTCCTGTCGGATGCCGATCTTGCCGATGTCGTGCATCAGCGCCGCCCAGCGCAGCATCTCCAGCTCGTTTTCCGACAGCGTCAGCCGCTTGCCGAGCAGCTCCGCATACCGACTGACGCGCTCGGAGTGACCACGGGTATAGCGATCGCTTTCCTCCAGCGCATGAGCAAAACCCACCACGGTGGCCCGGAAGTTCTCGCGCAGCGAGGTGTTGGCGCGGGTCAGGTCATCATTGCGCAGCCGGAGCTGTTCATACAGGCGCGCATTTTCGATCGACACCGCCGCTCGAGATGCCAGGACGGTCAGCAGCCGCCGCTGGCCTTCGGAAAACCGGTAGCCCCGCGTATACGAGTACGCGTTGAGCATGCCGATCACCTGATCGCCAATCTTGAGCGGCGTCGAGCAGAACGACACCAGCCGCTTGTCTTTGGGCGGCTCCGCAAAGTACCGCAGGGCGCGAATCCCATGGGCAATCAGCGGTCGCCCCTGCATGTAGTGATCGAGAATGGCATTGGTGTTGAGTTCCCCCACACCCGTTGCTGAGCCATACCAGTTGAGGTCGGTCTGCGCATTCTTGGAATACTTGCGGGTGCGCTCGACGAACTCACCGGTCACCGGGTGGCGCATCGTCAGCGTCGCCACGTCCGCCTCCGCCTCGATGAGCGTCGCATCTAGGATGATGTCCAAGATGCGATCAAGCGACAGCTCATGCGCCATCGCCTCCGAGAGCTGATACAGCGTCACCGCCTCTTTGAGGAGGAAGTTCTCCTGCTGAAGCTTTTGCTGTTTGAGCGCCTTGTGGATGACCCGAATCACATCCTCGTTCTTGAACGGCTTGAGGATGTAGTCATAGGCCCCGCGCTTCATCGCCTCGATGGCTGTCTCGACGGTACCAAACGCGGTCATGATGATCGTGACCACCGGTAGCCGCTGCTCGGCGATGCGCTGGAGCAGCTCCAGCCCGTTCATGTGCGGCATCTTCAGGTCGGACAAGACCAGGTGATACGAGCGCCGCTGTAGCTCTTGCAAGGCTTGCAGGCCGTCCTCGGCAAGTCGCACCGAAAAGCCCTCTGCCGAGAGGACGTGCATGAGCATTTCACGCACGACCTTCTCATCATCGACTAGAAGAATTCGCGCTGGCTCGTCGGGAGTCGCCGCATCCATGGCGCGCGAATCTACTGCCAAAAGTGACTACTTCGCAACAAAACCTCTTCGGCTACTATGGCCACCCATGTCCGCACAGACCCGTCGCCTACGCCTCTGTGTCGTCAGCTCCGTCGGTGGACACCTCCGCGAAGTATTGGAGCTAGTCCCATCGTTTGGGGCTGCTGAAGTGCGCTTCATTGTAAACGATGAGGTCAACGTGCCCCTGCCCGGCCCGATCGAGCAGATCGCCCACGCCGAGCGCGACTCACTCGTTCTATGGAACCTGGTCGAGGCCTTTGAGAGTTTTCATCGCAACCGCCCGGATGTCCTGCTATCCACTGGTGCCGGACCCATCGTACCGCTCGCCACCGTCGGAAAACTCTTCGGCTGTCAAACGATCTACATCGAGACGTTTGGCTCCGTCGATGAGCCCTCTCTCACCGGACGCATGATGGTGCCGCTCGCCGATCGCTTCTATTACCAGTGGCCTTCGCTAAGCCGGTTCTTCCCCAAAGGCCGCTACCTCGGACCCATGTTTGTCACCGAACCACCCCACTGTCCCGACGATGGCAGCCTCTTTGTGGCCGTCGGTACCTCTCAACGCGCCTTCGATCGCCTGCTGCGTTGGCTCGATGACCTATGTGAGCAGGGCGCACTCCCCTACGCGCTCACCGCCCAGCGCGGACATGCCCACCATTACCCACTTCACTACCAAAGTTATCCGTTTTTACCCAATGAACAGCTCGAACAACGCATTGCCTCGGCCCGGGTCGTCATCTGTCACGCGGGGGCCGGGCTTATCGGAACGTGTCTACGCCATGGCAAGCGCCCGATCCTGGTGCCACGACTGGCTCGCTTCGGAGAGGCCATCAACGACCACCAGCTCATGCTCGCCCGGGCACTCGCCCAGTCGGGGCAGGCCAGCGTCGTCATCGAAAAGTCCGAGCTGCTGCCCGCGATCCTGGCCGCGCTGTCCGCCCCTCCGCCACCTGCCAAGCGCGCCGACCGCAAGCTGGTCGAGACCATCGCGGCGGACCTCCGAGAGATGGCTGCCGCCCGCCATCTGCTTATCTAACGATTCGAACGTAACCACGCGACTTCGCAGAATATCCCCATAGGCAACTGCGCCCGCTCCTCGCGGTGAGGTAAAATCGAAAGGCTTAGCCGACACGAAACGCCTTGGCGACCACATCGGCTGAAGGAGTCTTCGACTATGCGCTCAACCTGGCTCAGCTTTGGCTTGGGACTCTTTACCCTCATCGGCTGCAACGCACTGTGGCAGGGCTACCTCTCACCGCTTGACAATCCCGATGGCTCGGTCGAGGTTGCCGACCTCACCGGGGCCGACCTCACCGGCCCCCCTCCCGACGACCTCACCGGGGCCGACCTCACCTCTGTCCCACCACCAGATATGACGATGCCGCCGAAGCCATGTGGGTTGACGACGACGAAGTCGACTGCGTACTCGTATTCTACCTATACTACTGCGATTAACCTCGGCAGCATCGCCGCAACCAAAATTGCAGTGATGGATATTGACAAGGATGGTTTGGCCGAGGTTGCAGTTTCGACCAACTCGTCTCCAGTAAAGATCTACAAACTTGCTGGCTCCCCGACTTGTACGTTCGGTGCCGCTAGTGACTGCGTCGTCAATGATGCAATCTGGGATCTGAGAGGGTTTTCGACTGATATTGCAACCGGTGCCGGTGCCTTTGTAGTGGCCAGAAACAACTCCAGTGCCAATGCAATATCGACATGCACTGGCATACCAGTTATGCACACAACGATCACCAACGCCAACTTTAGCGGTCAGTCACCCAGAAGGGAGCTAAGCGTTCCTCCACTCAAGGCCGCCACCAATGGAATCTTCATCTTACATGAAAAGAGCAATGATGCCATGATTGGTGACAGAGCAATCTCTGTCAAATTGAACACAAGTGCCACACTGATTTCTACCGTCATGCTTGCCAATTTAAACATCAATGCCAACTTTGAACCACGCAACGCTACCGGCGCACGCATAGATGACGTACAAGCGGACGGAATATTAGACCTGATCGCACTAGAAGTGAACGGCAGCACTGGCAGGATGAGAACCTATAACAATGACCACACCAGCTCACCAGCAATAGGGAAAGGGACCACTGCTCTCAATTCCACTTTTGCCGACACCAATCGGATTATGGCAGCACGGCTCAGCAACGACTCATACGATGATGCAGTCGTGATCAATATCGCACCCACGCCACCACAGATCGTTCCGCACATAGTAACCACCGGCGGAGCCATTACCCCGAAAGCGGCTCTCAACATAAACATCCCAGCCGCATCAGCGGATCGAAGCAAGTTGATGTTCACAGATCTCAATGCTGATGGCATCGACGAGCTGATCGCTATCAATGGCTCCAACATTTCTTTTTTTACTTATACAGAGGCAACAAATACACTCTCCGCACCGCAGAACCTGGCAATCAAGGCTGGTTATACAGCCGTAGCCATCGCACTAGGCTACACGGAAAAGAATATTTCATCCGGCCCGCCCGATATCTACGTAGTCGCCAACAATGGCGCAGCCAACGAAGTAGGCGTCTTCAGATGGCTGCCCTAACACCACCGACTGCCACACCGACGGCACCTAGTCGCTGGGTGGCGTTTTCCCAGCTCTTACCCATTGAGCCCTGACCAGCGACGGGAATAGTCTGACCAGTCGTCGCAATGGCTGCGCTTCCTTCGATATCCGAGATCGCACTGCCCCTCCTCGCCGCGCCGGTTTCACCATTGGCACCGGGCATGGTGGTCGTGCGCTCTCAGGCCATGCGACGGCTGCTTGGTCTGTTGCGAGCAGCGGCCACAGCGGCGGTCGAGCGTCCCGTGCTGCTGGTCGGTCCGAGTGGAAGTGGTCGGAACTTTCTGGCGCGCTCACTACACGCACTGTCGCCGCGAGCCCACAAACCGATCGTCGAGGTGTCGTCTTTGGCCACCTCATTGCCGGAAAACTGGTCCTTGGCAGCGGAGAGCGCACGCGGTGGGACGCTACTCGTCTCTGACCTCGACCGGCTCGATGAGTATGGCCAGCGCGATCTACAGTGCCTGCTAGGTAGCCTGGCCCGGATGACAAATCCCCCTCGACTGTGTGCCACTGCCTTGCCGGACCTCGACTATGTTCAGCGAAGCGGTCGGTTTGGGCGCTCGCTCTACAACCGGCTCGCGGTCTTGCGCATTGAGATCCCAGCGCTCACCGATCGTGCCGACGATTTGCCGGATCTCTGCCGTCTCTTGCTCTCCGAGCACGCCCACGCCCACACCCGAGATCGCCCGCCACCCACGTTGTCCGCCGAGGCGTTGTCGCTGCTTGGTGGCTATGGCTGGCCTGGCAATGTTCGCGAGCTATCCAACGTCCTGCTCCGTGCCCTGCTTGGCTCGGAAGGCCCGACGATCACGGCAGAGCAGATCCGAGCGCTCCTGCCCACCTCCACGCCGATCCCCGAGGTCCGCCTGCCGATCGGAACTTCCTTGGCGGAGGCCGAGCGGGCACTCATCCTGGCCACCCTACGAGCTTGTGATGGCAACAAGCAGCACACGGCTGCCCAGCTTGGCATTACCCGACGAACGCTCTACCACAAGCTGGCTCGCTATCAACCCCCGGAGGGCACCAGCTAGCCCGAGCGCCGACGACCGAACGTTTAGAACAAGATTTCGACGGGCGGTGGCTCTGGATCTTTGAAGACCCCAAGCGCTTCCAGCTCACTGTCGCTCACCTGGAGCCCGCCAAAGGTCTCAGGCGTCTTCAGTCGAAACGTAAACGGGTAGATCACCGAGATGCTTTCCTCGCTGTCGTTCGCCGGAAACTCCCAGGTACGAATCGTCTCGGCCACACAGCTTTGCACCTCGACCGTCAGATTGCTCTCCGTGACGAGCAGCTCCTCGACCTTGCCTTGGGGCGTGATGTCGAAGCGGACCACCAGTCGCCCGGCCAGCTTCGGTTGCTTGAACAGTGCCTGTTGGTAGCAGTACCGAACCTGCTTGATATGCAGGTACATCACCCGTCGAACCACGTCCCGCTCAAGCTGATGGTCCCTCTGGGCATCACTCGGTGGCGGCGGAGGCGGCTGGGGAGGCGGCGGCAGGTTGTGAAGGTACTGCGGAATCGGACGCACCGTCGAGCTGCGTAACCCCACCGGCACTGCCGCATGGGCAAGGTGTGGGACCAGCCACAGCAAACCGCAGAGCCCGAGCTTTCGCATCACCGTGTGTGCCTCAACTTCTTCATTACAGCACCTTGGCCCGTCCTTCACACCCTGTTCCCCCAAATCCCACGATTTTGGGGGCTTTTCACGTCGCGTTCGACTGCGCTACGTTCCCCGCCACGCGGAGGAAAGCATGGTCACGGTCATCAAGAACGGTACCCTCGTCACGGCGAGCGACACATTTGCAGCCAACCTGTGGATCGATGGCGGCAAGATCGTCAGCCACACCCATCCGAGCCAGCCCATCCCCACCGGGAGCGATGTTCGAGTCGTCGATGCCGCTGGCTGTTACGTGATTCCAGGTGGAATCGATGCCCATACCCACCTCGACATGCCCTTTGGCGGCACCACTTCTAGCGATGACTTCCTGACCGGTACCCGCGCCGCGGCGTACGGCGGAACGACGACCATCATCGACTTCGCGATCCAGCAAAAGGGCGGCACCCTGCGGCACGCCCTCGACACCTGGCATCAGAAGGCGGCCGGGAAAGGCTGCATCGACTACGCCTTCCACATGATCGCCACCGACGCCCCACAGTCGGTCCTCAAAGAGATGGGCGACATCGTGAGCGAAGGCGTCACCAGCTTCAAGCTGTTCATGGCCTATCCGGGCGTCCTGCTCCTCGATGATCAGTCGATCTTCCGCTGCATGCTGCGCGCTGGGGAAATTGGCGCGCTCATCTGCATGCATGCCGAGCATGGCCTGCCGATCGATGTGCTGGTCGAACGAGCGATTGCCCAAGGCCACACCGCCCCGATCTACCATGCCCTCACCCGCCCTGAGGTGGCCGAAGCCACCGGCACAGAGCGCGCCATTGCGCTTGCGGAGATGGCCAAGGTTCCGGTCTACATCGTCCACCTGTCGGCGGCCCGAGCGCTCGATCGAGTCCGCGAAGCCAGGGACCGGGGCCTACCCGCCTATGCCGAGACCTGTCCCCAGTACCTGTTTCTATCCGACGACGCGCTCCGTGGCACCCCCGACGATCCCTTTGATGGTGCCAAGTACGTCTGCACCCCGCCGCTTCGTCCAGCCAGCCACCATGAGCACCTATGGCGAGGCCTGCGCAATCATGACCTGCAAGTGGTATCGACCGACCACTGCCCGTTTTGCATGAAAGACCAGAAGGAACTGGGTCGCGACAGCTTCGCCAAGGTTCCAAACGGGATGCCCGGCATCGAGACCCGCCTGCACCTATTGTTCGAGGCTGTCGCCGAGGGCAAGCTGTCCCTCAACCGCTTCGTCGAGATCGCCAGCACGGCCCCGGCCAAGATATTCGGCCTGTATCCACGCAAGGGCTCGATCTCGGTAGGCTCCGATGCCGACGTGGTGGTGTGGGATCCCAAGCGTGCGCTCAAGCTATCCCACGAAAACCTGCACATGCGTGTCGACTACGCCGCGTATCCCGAAAAGACGGTGCCCGGCTCGCCCCGCTACGTCTTCTCCCGTGGGGAAATGGTCATCGATCAAGGCCAGTACGTCAGCCGACCCGGTCACGGACAGTTCGTGCGCCGCTCGACCTTCTCGCTCTAGGATCTCGCGATCCGAGCGCAGCCCCCGCGACCCTGCCTGCTCTACATCGACTCCAGCGGCGTTAACTCTGCCGTGACATAACCAATCGGACCACAAGGACAACAGCTCTCCGCGCTCTCTTCCTTGAGCGTCACCGTCACTTGCTGTGGGCTGTAGTTTGCCGCCTCCAGGTCGATGGTGTGTTCGCCAGCAGCTAGCACGCACAGAAAGACGAGCTGCTCGTTGGACGTCAAAAGCGCACAGGGCTGACCCTTCACCGATACGGTCACATCGGTGAGCACCATCTGGGTCCAGGCATCGCTCACCTTCAGGTACAGGCCTGACGGCTGACAGCGGTCGCACAGGACCGACGTGCAGCAGCCGGACAGCGCCGCCATGGCCAGCGCCAGCACAAAGCACGCAAGGGGTCGCACGCGCCGAGGTCGCATGCCGCAGAGCTTAGGCGACCCGGCACACCGGGACAACTAGTGGATGGAAGGAAGAAGGTTGCCCGCAACACAAGCGGCTGCGGGCACGGGGCCAAGAGACTACTTGAGTGTGAAGTTGACGGTCGTGGTGCCGTCCTTGGTGACCGAGTCCATCTTGGTCTCGGTGAGGGAACCATCCGAGCTGACCGCCCGAACTTCCCACATACCGACCGGAATGGTGGTCAGGAAGTTGTAAGCGCCCGAGCTATTGGTGGTGGTCTTATAGAGTCCACGGTTCACCGTGAGTCTGGCACCCACCACCGGCTTGCCCATCCCGTCGACGACTTGGCCGAGCAGGGCACCTTTGCCCGGATCAGATCCGACGTGAACGCGGAAGTGCTGCGCGGTCTTGGTCAGGTAGCCGCGCTGATCGATCGGCACCACGTGCATGACCCAAATGCCGTTGGCCAGACCAGCCCGCAGGAGCTGCTTCTGGGTCGAAGGAACCATGGTCGCCATCGAGGCAGCCGGCTGCGTCTCCCCGTAGCGGTCGAGCACGTAGTAGATCCCCTTAAAGTTCTTGTCGTCTTGCGGGAAGGTCCACGCGAAGAAGACATCGACCCCCGGATACCAAGTCCCCTGCGAAGGATGGCTGGTGGAGGACACCGTCGGCGGGACGGTGTTGATGTTGACCTTGAAGATGTTCTCGATCGTGCCAATGTTTGACATCGCATCGATCGGCACGATGTGAAAGTAGTTGGTGCCTTCGGTCAGCTCGCTCACCGCTGCCGTGGTCATCTCGGTGGCCGCAACCTTGCCACCGTTGGCTGGGGTTGGGGGACGCGACTGAGCGGTATTGACCCCCCAGTAGTAGCCTTGACGTCCCATGAAGGCTTGATCCCACGCGAGCGACAGGCCGGGGGAGTCGTCGTTGTAGTACAGCGTCTGGTCCGGATGCGATGAAGACGAGATGCTGAGCGGTGGGATCAGTCCCTCGGTCTTGGCACCGTTGATGGTGCCGGTCACCGTCTTATCGCCACTGTTCAGGATCTTGATCCGACCCTGACCACCTGCACCGCCAGCGTAGGAACCACCCGCTCCACCCGCTCCGCCAGCTGCCGAGATCGAGCCGGTGACGGTCACTTTCTTCTGGGCTGCGATCAGAATGCCGCCACCCGAGCCACCGCCGCCGCCGCCATAGCTGCCGGAGCTGCCGCCCGCTTCGCCGTTGGCAGTCACCTGGCCGTCGATGGTGATGGTCTTGGCAGCGATGAGGCGAAGCACGCCGCCGCCTTTGCCCCCCCTTCCACCGACCATGCTGTAACCACCACCGGTACCACCTGGGCTACCAGGTGCCACAAGTACATCCGTCGTACTGCCCCAGGTAGAACCGCCAGAGCCGTAGCCGTATTGACCCGATGTGCCATAGCTGCCGTAGCCACCACCACCAGCCGCATAGTACGAGCCGCTGGAATAGTATCCACTACCGGCACCGTCTGGGGAGTTGCCGGTCGGGTTGACCACAATCGAAGCGCCCATCTCGACGGTGATCGAGCCCCTGGTGCGGAGCGTCAAGTTGCCGGTCGGGGAAGACAGCGTCGCGCCCGAGCGGATGATGATGTCGCCGTCGATGAGCTGATCACCATCGAGCGTCTTGTTGGCACCAACGTCCAGGCTCGGCAGAGCACAGCGCGCTTCATCGCAGAAGGTGCCGCAGGTCTCGCTCACGGTCCAGGCACTGCCGGTACCATTGCAGGTCTCGACGTTCTTGCCGTTGCAGCGCTTGGCACTCGGAGTGCAAGCCCCCGTACACAGACCAGCGGTGCAGCCCACGGTACAGGTCGCCGAGTACAGCCACGCCGTACCGGTCGCGTTACAAATCTCAACGGCCAGACCCGCGCCGCAGCGGTAGGTGCCCGGCGTGCAGGGCAGACCCACGGTGACCGTCATGTCCCCGGTCGTCATACCGGCCATGTCCTCTGGTGGCATGCCGGTCATGTCTTTGGTCGGGTCACCACCGCCGTCTGGATCATCGACCACGGTCATGTCGACTGGGCCATTCATGTTTTGGTTGCCACCGCCGCCGCCACTAGAGCAGCCGACCAGCAGCACCAGCCCCATTGCGTATGTAATCGCAGAGCTTTTCTTCATGGATTTCCTCACAAGATGAGTCGTTTGGGCGGCATCATACACATAGCGGGCAAGCGGAAAAGTGCCCAAATTCGTCTGAGTGTGTCACTTTGTAGGTGTGTCCACTCGCTCTAGCGGCCCGGTTCCAGGCCAAGCCAAGGCTTTTGCACTGCCGCCGACTCAGACCAACGGCAAGTCGGCATCGTCGGATTCCAAGACGGTGCTTCGCAAACGACCTCGCAAGCATCGCGCCACGCCGGTTCGTGGCCTCTCCCTACTCGCAGCAGGGGCCGATCGACTGGGGCTGTGGCCCAAGCTGTGGGAGCAGTGGGTCTGCCGCACGTTTGCATTGACCCTGCACGCGTGCGTGCCTCGCCTGTCGGTCTTTGCACGCGCCGAGAAGCTTGTGGATGGCACGCTGACGGTGGTGGTGACCTCCTCGTCCGTGGCCAGCGAGCTGTCGTTTGTCCGCGACCTGCTGCTCGAACAGATCAACCGGGAACTACTCCAAGCCGTCGGCCGACTCGAAGATCGACAGCGGCGGGCGGTTCGGCCCGTGCTCCGACTCCAGCACCGTGTTGGCAAGCTCGCGGATCTGCCCGATCCCGCGCAATGGCAGGACCGACCCGCACCCCGCAGCAGCAAACCGCCGCCGAAGGTAAGCCTAGAGACCCAATTGGCTGTAGCCACGGCCAGTCAAGAGATTGCCGACGACGATCTCCGGCTCCTGCTGCTCCGCCTGGTGGGGGCTACCACTCGAACCGCTTAGTGCGTAGGACAGGGGTCTATGGCGTCTTGGACAAACTCAATTTGTCCACCCCACCCTTTCCTAGGCGTTTTGGACAAATTCAATTTGTTCACCCCCCCCTTGCCAGGGCACCTGGGACAAATTCAATTTGTTCACCCCCCCCTTGCCAGGGCGTCTTGGACAAACTCAA
>CALLYL010000356.1 GCA_937859535.1 uncultured Myxococcales bacterium | reverse complement strand
TCGCTGATCGCCGAATCCAAGACGTCCACCGCCCCGGAGCCGCGCAGCACTCCGCTGGCTGCTCGAGCGCTCTCATCGGCCACGAACACCCCGCCACCGCTCAAGGTGTCGCTACGGCTATCGTCTCGGCCTGGTTTGCCAGACGGCACGCCACCGATGGCCACGTTGATTCCGTGGCCTCGTCTCGGGGTAGTCCAGCGACTGCTGGGACTTCTGTCGGGGGATGCGCTGTCTGCGCTGCGTGCGGTGGGGATTCCAGCGGGGCTGCTGGTGTTTGGCGGGGAGTCGGTGCAGCACCTTGTCGCCGGTCGCTTGTTCGAAGAGCCCGCGCCGCAGGTCTACGTGCCACGAGGATTTCAGCTTCTGCCCGAGCTACCGCCATCTCAACTGCGGTCGCTACTTGGACAGAGCGAAGATCAGCTGATCCTGTTTGTTCCCGAGGAAGCGCAGCCGCTGTCGGTGAATCGGTCGCTGGCTTTGCCACTGTCGCTGCGTCTATTGACGGCGCTGGCCAGCAAAGTCGCGGATTCGATCATCGATCCGGCTGCCGTGCGAGAACCCGCGACGGTGTTGCACTGTGAGCCGGTGTCGTTTTTCTCGACGATGCCGCTGTGGGGCCTGTCCAGCGAGCGGGAGAACTCGTGAACGATCTCGACTGGGCCACCGCATTTCTCGGTCGGTTCGCGCTGCCGCTCGTTTCGGGTGGTCAGACATCGGTCGGTGTGCCGCTGCTCCAGAAAGGAACCGAGCGACTACTGAGAGCCGTAGCGACTGGGCTGGATGCAACCACGATTGGGGTCGCCCTGTCGAAGGCACGTCAGCGGCAGCTTGCGGAGCTAGGCATCATCAGCGACACCCCGCTTCTGGCCACCGATCGGGAGTCGATCCGACTGCTCTCTTCGCTGCATGACGCGTTGTTTTTGTTTCATCCTCGCGGTCGAGAACTGGCCCCCAGGCGACGTGCGGGTCTGCTACAGCAGGTGCGCAGACAGCTCGTGACGGCTGCCGAGACACTGCCCGAGCCAGACGTTGATGCGGCCCGCAGCGGTCTGGCGCTAACGATGCTACTTGAGCGCCATAGCCTGCTTGCCGGACTGTGGACCCTTCGACCGGCGATGACGCAGCGCCCGGTAACTGGCAGCACATCAACCATCGAAAACGAGGTGCTCGCGGTGCCGATTGATGCCGATGAGCGGCCGCTGCTGCGATACTTGGGGATGGCGAGTCCGCTGCTGCTCCTACTGCGCCCACCGCCGGGGGCCCTGCAACTGCTTGAGCTTTTGCCGTGGCTGCAAATCTCGCCAGTGGCCCGCTTGTTTGTGACGACACAGCTTCGGCATGGAACTGCGCTTGGGATCAGCCGAATCAGCTCCGCCGTATCGCAGGTGCTCGACTACGCCCGAAGCGGAACCGAGCCACTGCCATCTGGCCAGTTGCTGACACTGCTGACGGTACACAGCCTGTTCCACCTGCGCGCCGCCATCAGCGAAGGAACGCCACCCATGGGAGACGATCTGCTGCGGGATGCGCTGGCGCTATATGCGACGGTAAACCAAGGTTGGCCGAGCTTGGCGATGCCGCAGGATGTGCTCAGCGATCAGCAAATGGCTCATCAGGTGGTGCGCTACCAGCAGGCCTGCATCGAGTTGGCCGGTAGCGAACGACTGCGGACGATGCACCAGCGCTGGGCATCCCTTTTTCCTGGTTCGTAAACACACTTCACGACGACGAAGACGCCGATGACGACGACTGAATCCAACCTCGCCAGGCTGCCAACCCTGCTCCAAGAGATCGGGCGACGGCTAAGTCGAGAGTTCTTAGCCAAAGATGAGATCATCCGACTGCTGCTGGTTTCGGTGATTGCCGGAGAGCACATGCTCATCGTCGGACCACCAGGAACGGCCAAGAGCGCGCTGGTGCGAACGCTGGCGCAGAAGCTCGACGCCCGTTACTTCGAGTACCTGCTGACGCGCTTTTCGGAGCCGAACGAGCTGCTTGGACCGGTCGACATTCAAGCGTTTCGGGAAGGCACCTTCCGCCGCCGCACCGAACAGATGCTACCGGAAGCGGAGATTGCCTTTCTCGACGAGATCTTCAAGGCCAGCTCTGCCATTTTGAACAGTCTGCTCGGTCTGCTGAACGAACGTCGGGTGCAGATCGGGGCCGAGCGGGTGGAAGTGCCGCTGCTGGCGCTGTTTGCGGCGAGCAACGAGGTACCTTCCGATGACAGCCTGGCGGCTCTGCTCGATCGCTTCCTGCTGCGCGTGCGGTCGCAAAACCTGGAAGGCTTCCACTTTCAGCAGCTCGTGCGATTTGGCTTGGAACACGAGAAGAAGCTCCTCGGAGTGACCCAAACGGGTACAGTCGGCCAGACACCGCTGCTGTCGGCCGGTGACATCCTGGTGCTGCGCAAAGAACTGGCGGGCCGACTCCAGTTCTCCGACGAATTTTTGACTGAGTACAAAACCCTGGTCGCACAGATTCGCAGCGAGGGCATCTTCGTTTCGGACCGGCGACTCATCAAGCTGCTCAAGCTGTGTGCGGCTTCGGCGCTACTCGATGGCCGCTTGCAGGCCGACGTAAGTGACCTATTTGTGCTCAAGCACACCTGGAATACCGTCGAGCAAGCCGAAATTCTGGCTGGCATCGTCGACCCGCTGCTGCGCCGGCATCGTCAGGCGAGCGGAAAGCTGGGGAACCGCGATTCCCAAGGACTCAAGGCGATGCTTGAAGAGCTTCAAACGCTGCGGCTGGCCCTCCAGCGCGCTGGCGAGCTGTCCGATGTGCAGCTCTTCGCCAAGTTACGAACCCTTGGTGAGCTTCGAGCCGCCTTGCAGAGTCACGGCAGCGACGAGAGCCAGCGCGCAGTGAGCGAAATCGATACGCTACTCGACAGCGTCGTCAGCACCGCGCCAGTCGGATAAGGAACCTGCGGATGTCCAGCCCCAGCACTCACTTCACAACGTGCAACCTGTGCGAGGCCATGTGCGGCTTGGCCGTCACCGTGGAAGGCGGTCGTGTCACCAGCATTGCTGGCGACAAGCAGGACTCCTTTTCGGCCGGTCACATCTGTCCCAAGGCGTTTGCACTTCGCGAAGTCTACGAAGACCCGGACCGCCTGCGCCAACCGATGCGTCGCACCGCCAACGGCTTTGTGCCCATCGGCTGGGACGAAGCGCTCGACGAGGTCGCCAGCAAGCTGTCGGCCATCCGCCGCCGCGATGGCAAACACTCGATCGGCATCTATGCGGGCAATCCGACCGTTCACAACCTGCAAGCGCTGCTTGGTTACGCCGGATTTTTGCGAGCGCTCGGGTCACGCAACCGCTTCGACGCCAACTCTCAAGATGCCAACCCTCGCCTGCTCACCAGCCTGCTTCTGTACGGCGAGCACACCACGATTCCGGTTCCCGACATCGACCGCACCCACTACATGCTGATGCTTGGTGCCAATCCGGCAGCCTCGGGCGGCAGCTTGATGTCGCTGGGCGATGTCAAAAAACGAGTACGCGGAATCAAGGCACGCGGCGGAAAGTTGGTGCTCATCGATCCGCGCCGCAGCGAAACCAGCGACTGGGCCAGTGAACACCACTTCATCCGCCCCGGTGGTGATGCAGCGTTTCTGCTGGCACTGCTGCATGTGCTGTGCGCCGAACAAAAGGTCCGCTGGGCCGAGGTCCGTCGCCTCTCCCGTGACAGCGAGCGCATCGAAGCGCTGGTCCGTGACTTTGCACCCGCTACGGTCGCCGAGCAGATTGGCATCCCAGCGGAGACCATCATCCGCATCGCCCGCGAGTTTGCGGCTGCGCCTAGCGCCGTGGCCTATGGTCGCGTTGGAACGTGCCAACAAGAGCTAGGTACTGTCGCCAACTGGTTGATCGACGTGCTCAACCTGTTTACTGGAAACCTGGATCGCGAAGGCGGCTCGATGTTTCCGCAGCCCGCGTTTGACCTGGGTGCCCTGGGTCGCAAGGTGGCCGGGAGTGACTACGCTCGGTGGCGCTCCCGAATCCGAGGTCTGCCCGAAGTCGGTGGCAACCTTCCCGCCTCGGTGATGGCCGAGGAAATGGAGACCGCCGGACCGGGACAGATTCGCGCATTGGTGTGCGTTCTGGGCAACCCGGTGATGTCCGTGCCAAACAGCGCACGACTCGATCGCGCACTGGCAGGACTCGAGTTCATGGTGTCGCTCGATTACTACATCAACGAGACCTCGCGCCACGCGCACATCATCCTGCCCGGTCGCCACGCACTCGAGCGGTCACAGTACGATGTGGTGTTTCACGCGCTGCAAGTCCGCAACACCGCCAAATACTCACTGCCGGTGCTAAAGCCCGCTGCGGATTCCCGGACCGACTTTGACATTCTGTATGAGCTGTCGATGCGCTTGGGAGGTCTGCGGACTGGCGTACCGCTCGTCGACCAAGCGCTGAAACTGGGCCATCGCTTTGGACTCCGTCTGACCCCGGAACACATCGTTGATCTGGCGGTTCGAACCGGTACCTATGGCGATCGGTTCCTGCCCGGACGTCACGGGCTCAGCCTCCGGAAGCTTACGGAATCGCCGCACGGAATCGACCTGGGACCGCTCCGTACGTGTCTCGCAAAACGCATCCGGACCCAAGACGGACAGATCAATCTGGCACCTCAACTATTGCTCGATGATGTACAGCGCGTCAGGACGTGGCTTACCCACACCAAGGAGTCCGGGATGCTGCTAATTGGGCGACGGCAGCTCCGCACCAACAACTCCTGGATGCACAACTGTCCATCTTTGGTGAAGGGACCAGACCGATCCGCGCTGTTGATGAATCCTGAAGACGCTACCCGGTTGGGCCTGGCGGAGGGACAGACTGTGCAGGTCGACAGCCGCGTGGGCTCTGTCACTGTAACACTTGCGATAAGTGATGAGATCATGCCGGGAGTGGTGTCTTTGCCGCACGGATTTGGTCATCAGCAAGCGGCCTCGACTCTGCGGGTGGCAGGAGCCCTGAAGGGGAGCAATGTCAATCTACTCACCGACGAAACACTCCTTGATCCCTTGTCAGGTACGGCCAGCCTAAATGGCGTCCCGGTGCGCATCAGCACGCCTCCCCAACGCGAAGCGACCGTGTAGGAATCCTGTTAGGAATCCTGTAGGAATCCACCGCGAGACACTCTCATGAGCCACCCCGTTCGCATCATCGGTAGCTATCTGTCAGTATTTGGAGGATCGCTATCCGACTCCGTCTTTGTATCCGCTCGACATTGCGAGACGTGCAGAGGCTCGCTGGATCGAGGAATACTCCGATACTCGAATGGCCGAGGTCTTCATCTGGCGGATCTTCAATCAGGTAGCCATCGGTCCAGCGGTGTGGGATGAACCGGCCAATCACGAAGTGGTCCAGAGAGCACGCGAGCACGAACTCCCGAGCATCATGGACTACCTGGAGCAGCTCATTCCCGCTTCGGGATTCCTGTTTGGGCCACTGTGTATCGCGGATCTCTCTCTTGGGGCGATGTTCCGCAATGTCGCGCTGGCAAGGATTCCGCTCGACTCGACGCGCTGGCCGAAAACGGTGTACTACCTGGAGCGCGTTCACTCGTTAGATAGCTTCGCGAAGCTATTTCCCATCGAGCACCGACTGCTCCGACCCCCCCCGCGCCAGCATCGCGCCGTGCTCGCAGAGCTGCATGTGCCGCTGACCCCGGACAGCTATGCCAGCGAGTCACCGCGACGAGGGGTGATTCGTACGTAGTCGCAGGAGGGGGAGACTACTACGGAGTCAGCGTTAGCATAAAGCCATACGGAGACAGCCCTACCGTGCCGACCTGCGTACTCTTGCTCACCAGGCCGGCGGCGACGACCTGATCCCCAGGGAGGATCGCCGTTCCCTTGACCTCATCGGATGAGGAACCACCGAAGCGATGCGCCCAGCGAACCCGTCCGTCGGCGGCGCTCTTGAAAACGAACGACTGTCCAGCGGCAGCAACCGTGTTTCCGAACCCAAAGTCGATGTCTCCGTCTGCTCGACCCCCCATTACGATCTGCCCGGTGGAGTCCACCGCCGGATTGGTCAGATAGATTCCATTGTTCGATGGCAACATGAACGATCCCAAGTGCGCACCGGTGCCGGAATACTGAGCCCAAAAGATCGCCCGGTTGGTCGAGGGCGTACGCGGACCGCCACCAAAATCTACGCTGCCGTTGAAATCGCCGACGTACCAAATCGTTCCACCGTTTCCAGCAACAACGGTACTGACAGAATACTGTCTCTGTACAAAGCGCTTGCTCCAGCGAGCGACCCCAGATGGAGCAAAGCGAACCAGGAACGCATCAACGCTGGGGTTTGTACCAACATTTCCATCCCCGAAGTCAATCGGATAGCCCGCCGAACCCGCCACCACCACGTCGCCATCAGACATCACTGTCAATCCAGACGACTGATCGTAGCTGGTAAATCCGAAGCGCTTGGACAGAAGGTGCGCTCCGGTCGTGCTGAGTTTGAGCAGATAGATATCGCGCGAACCCGCTGACGTAAACGTACCACCGCCAAAGTCGATGGTGTCTTCAAACCCGCCGGTCACCCACAGGCTGCCATCAGCCGCAAAACCCGTGGAGATCCCTACATCCACCGCGTTCACGGTCGGTCCGCCGTAGGTCCGGAAAAATCGTTGAGCACCGGTCGCGGCATACTCGGTCACGAACGCGTCGTGCGTACCGGTGGCCGCCGAGCGCAGTGAGTATCCCACCACCGCCACGTTGCCGTCCTTGTCTGCGCTGACCTTACGCGGAACATCGCTATAGGCGCGTCCAAACGTCTTGGCCCACTGCCGTTGACCGAGCTTGTCAAACTTGATCAAGAAACAGTCCGAGCTCCCGCTGCTCGACACCGGTCCATCCCCAAAGTCGGCATTCGAAAAGCTGCCCGTTAGATAAATCGATCCATCGACGGCGGTCGCGACATCCTCGACCTGCGCGTTGTAGCTGCGTGCCCACAGCGGTTTACCCTCGGCGGCTGGCAGCGCCAAATCGGCTGGTGGCGTCAAATCGGGAAGCCCACCGCCTCCATCCGGCCCAGGCTGCTCAACCATCGCCAAATCGGAAGCGGGCCCCGTTCCCTGTGTCGCTCCGCCCTGTGAACAACCCGCGAGAAGAATCAACAGACCTACGGCTCGATCATGCATCGGTCCAGTAGACCCCGATCGAGCCGCAATTTCAATCCAGCCCTCGATCGCGAACCATCGATAGGGCCGAAAGGACTACTTTCTTTTCGGATCCGCACCCGCGTAGTACTTCATCAGTCGCTTTTCCCCAACGGTGTGAATCCGCCGCTCCCCAACCAATTCGTGAAGGGGTTGACGAAGCTTCTCCATCAGTTCCGCACGTACCACACCGACATTGCCGAGCAGCTCATCGTTGGTGTTGGCCGCGATCTCTCTGCGGCTGAGTCCATCCTTGATTCCGGATAGCACGTTGACAATCAAGCCCTTCAGCGAATTCTTCTGCGCATCGCTCAGGCGTGACCGTCGAGCGGCCTTCCCACTCGGCTTCGATGAGGGCTCAGACTCCCTGCGCCCACCCGCCAGCGTCGCCGCGAAGTCGAGGACTCCCATCGTCGACACCGCCGCCCACACATCTTTGTGCTGCTGAATGCCGGTCAAAAACTGATCGACCGTGACGCGATTGCTGGGATGAAGCTTCTCGAACATGCGCGTCGCTGCTTGCTTTCGCAGATCCTCATTGCGCGCTTGTAGTTCCTGTTCAAACAGCGAACCAATATCCAACACTTGTCCGGTTCCAGAAATCTTCTTTGCAGCCATCAGTTCATTCTCCGTATGCGAAAGGGGTATTTACGTCCACGCGTAGACTTGTGCGAACCGCCTCCGACTTGATTCTCAGAACAGTCATTTCTCGACGGAAGTGACGATGTTCTGATGGAATGAGCCAAGCAAAATCGGAGCAACTCGAATAGACAAGACAGCGCGGAGATTGAATGCGCCTTCTATTGCGGATGTCAAGCAATTTGACTAGCACACGGACCATCCAGCGCTACCGCTTCAGCCATACCGTGAATCAGCGCACGCGTCCCAAGTGCCAAGACGAAACGAAAGACGCGCCGTGGGCCCGTGTACTGTGAAGCACAACTACACCGGGAACGCCTTCTCTTCTTCCAACACGGCGAAGACATCGACCTCAGGCTTGATCTTGTCGTACAGATCCGGAAAAGCCCCATCGGCGAGATAGGTCTTGCGGACCTTGCGGTAGAGCGACAAATCGAACATCTCGCCAAACTCCTCGCGGGTCATAAACGTATCGGCGTACAGAAATGGAAATCCGCCGACCTTTTGTGTGAAGGATTCCATTTCGCGCATTGCATGGACGGTTCGAAACGGCTTCCCCGCTTTGATTGGCCCCGGCACTCCGTACACCCCTAGATCAAAGTACATTCCGTAGTCGGTGCCGGAAATCCGATCCGCACTACGAGGTGGCTTGAGCTGGCCACCACCACTCTTTCCATCCGGACTGTGATCGTAGACGCGAGATGGATAGATCAGCAGCGGATACATCCCAAACAGCTCGTCGACCTTGTCAATCGCCGCAGACATCGCAGAGATTGGCAGCACGATGTCTTGGAAGACCTGCAACGTGAAGGTCATCTTGCGCACCATTGGTGTCGTCGAAAACTTCAAGAAGGCAATTTTCGGCGGCATCATCCAGCCAAGCAGCGCCCGAAAGAGAGGATGATTCCCTTGTGGAATCATATCGGCGACCACCCAAAAGATGCTGCGATTGTGACGCATCAAATAGTGCCGCAGCGGAATATACTCTTCGCCTTCCCGATCGATAAATTGTTCGACGTGTTTGTAAAACCATGGCTTGGTCGGTCGTCCGATCTCGTTCACTTTCTGCTTCTGCTCTGTGGTTTCTACGTCGGCAAAGCGACCCGACATAATCACCGCACGATCTTTGCTGTAGACGGTGGCTTCCACAAAGTCTGGTGCGTCCGCCGCACAGGCCAGCTCGCGGATACGCTCGCAGTATTCCTGCTGGGAATACGCAGGAGAGTACGTCATATGCACATAGGGTTTGACCGGAATGACCCGCAGCGACAAACCCACGAGGAGCCCCAACGTCCCATGTGACCACGGCAGCGCATGAAACAGGTCGGAATGCTCCTCTGTGGTGGCCCGAACGAGTGAGCCGTCGGCCAACACGACCTCATACGCTTTGACGTTTTCTTGAAACAATCCCACCTTGTGAGAGTGGGTGGTCATTCCCACCGCCATGGCCAAACCGCCGACCGTGGCTTCTTCGATCTCGAGCGTCACCGCCAGCATGTAGCCACGCGGCAACAGATAGCGGGTGATTTGTCCCACGGTCACAAACGGCTCGACATGGACCACTTGCTGTTCGATGTCCAGGGACAGAACATCACGCAGACCGCTCATCTTGATGCGGTGCCAGGTGTGCTTGGGCTCGAACCGCGTGCTGAGGTTCATCCAGGTCTTGCGATCGGTGCACATCGGCTTCCGCTCCGCTTCTGGAACAGAGGCCCAGCGCGTCACCTGATCCTGGACCGAAGCCACCCGCTGCGCGTGCTCCTGTGGAGCAGAGGCAATCCGCTCATAGTACAAGTTGCGCAGGCGCAGCACCGTATCAAAGATCGTACCGATGGGAAGACCGATTCCGGCCAGCACCAACGTACGGTGCTTGGTAAGCAGGTCAAAGAAGAGATCCTTGAACATTACGCAGCCACTCGAGTTGCAGGGGAAGGAAGGCGACGCTCGGTCACGCGCAGCACACCTTGGTTTTCTGGGACCATGACCATGCCTCGCCACAGGTGTTCGGAAACCCCGGGCGAAAGCGCTGCGAATCGCAGGTGCCGAAGCAGTGTTCCTAGCACGATTCGCATTTCAAACAGAGACAGCGCCATTCCGATACAGCGACGAGCACCACCCCCAAATGGCATATACTCATAGGGGGAGTATTCCTTTTCCAGGAAGCGTTCCGGACGGAACCGGAACGGCTCAGGATAGATGCTCGGATCGTGATGGATCAGGTAGATGTTGGGTGAGACATACACCCCTGGAGAAATGTCATATCCCCCGATCCGCCACGGTTTCTCAAATGGAGTTCTCGACGCCGCAGGCACCGTGGTCGTACAGCGCAGCGATTCCTGACAGACTGCGGTGAGATACGGAAGATCGGCCAGTAGCTCGGGATCAGGATCTGCTCCGAGCGAGTCCACCTCTGCCACCAGTTTTTCCAAGATGTCGGGGTTGGCATGAAGCAGAACCATCGCCCAAGTCAACGCCGCAGAAGTGGTGTCTTGACCAGCGACAAACAGCGTGATGAGTTGGTTGCGAATTTCTTCGTCAGAAAATGCGGACTCTGTCCCTTCACGGGATAGCACCAGTGCGGACAGGACGTCTGCGCGGTCAGGATCGGGATTGTGGCGACGCTCCGCAATCTCGCGCATCAGCCAGTCGTGCACCACCGCCCGCTTGCGCGCAAAGCGACCAAACGGACTCCACGGTCCCAAGTCCACGCGAGTCCAGGGCACGATCACCAGTGGTGCCGTATAGGCGAGCACCATTTGCAGGACATTCTGCGCAGCCTCCGGCAACGTCTGGTCACTGACTCCAAAGATCGCCCGCAGGATGACCTCTAAAGAGACATCCTGGAACAGCGTCAACATCGAGCGCTGCTCCCCCGTCCTCCAGTTTGCAATCGCCTTGGTGGTGGCGTTCGCGATCGTGGGACCATGCTTGCGCATCCGCGAACCATGGAGCGGTCCGTTGAGAAGTCGACGGATTCGCTGATGAGGCTCTCCATCAACGAGAGCCACGGAGCTCTTCCCCACCAGCGGCGCGATCACCATGTTGGAATCGCCGGCATGCACTACATCTGGTGAAGCGATAAATAGGTCGCGGATCAGATCTGGACGCGCAACGTGAACGCTCGGTCCGATCCCAAGGAGTCGGATCGTGAAGATATCACCGTAGCGCATGTGCAGGAACGTCGAGAAGTCACAGAAGTGCTTGATCAGCAGATAGGTCTGAGCGGTGGCAGGCAGACTAGAGCCGGGAGGCAGCGACATGGGACTCCTTATC
>CALLYL010000355.1 GCA_937859535.1 uncultured Myxococcales bacterium | reverse complement strand
CCCTCTGCCCCGTAAACTCCTCGATGAGGCGCTGCAACTGCTACGTGACAGCAAGCCAAGCGCCGCCCAGACGGCCAATTGTGGCCGGGCGGCGTAGCGACAATAGGGGCTAAGTGGCGCGAACCGCCTAGTTGGTAGAGGGACGACTCTCCGCCGAAGGAACTGGCGACGTCGGTGGTGCAATGATGGGCAGCGGCCCGGTCAGAACCAGCGGCAGCACATCGTCCATCTTGGTGACATAGAAGATCTCCATGTCATTCTTGACCTCGTCGGGCACATCAAGGATGTCCTTGCGATTACGCTCAGGCAAGACGGCCCGACGGATGCCCGCACGGTGTGCCGCAAGGAGTTTTTCCTTGATTCCACCGACTGGGAGCACATTGCCACGTAGCGTAATCTCACCCGTCATGGCGACGTCGTTACGAACCGGGATTCCAGTCAGCATCGAAGTCAGCGCGACGAACATGGTGATTCCAGCGCTCGGTCCGTCTTTCGGCATTCCACCAGCCGGGACGTGGACATGCAGGTCGGCCTTGTCCAAGAAGTGCTCATCGATGCCGTAGATCTTGGCGCGGCTACGAACGTAGGAGGTCGCCGTCTGAGCCGACTCTTTCATCACGTCGCCGAGCTGGCCGGTGAGCGTCAAGCTGCTCTTCCCTGGCATGCGTGTCGCTTCGATAAACAGAATGTCGCCGCCAACTGGAGTCCAAGCCAGACCGGTCGCCACGCCAGGAATACTCGTGCGCTCCGCGACTTCCGACATGTACTTTTGCGGACCCAAATAGTCGGCGATCTTGTCCACGACCACTGTGGTTCTATCGGTGACTTCACCCTCTGCCACTTTGACCGCGACGCCCCGACACACACTACCCAGCTCGCGCTCCAACGTCCGAACGCCCGCTTCCCGAGTGTAGCTGTCGATGACCTCGCTGACCGCTGCATCCTCAAATGCGATGTTTTCTCCGGTCAGCCCGTGCTCATCAACCTGCTTGGGGATGAGGAAGTTCTTGGCAATCTGGAGCTTTTCGCTGCGCGTGTAGCCAGGAATCTCCAGCACTTCCAGTCGGTCACGGAGCGCCGCCGGAATCGGATCGAGCACATTCGCCGTTGCAATAAACATCACCTTCGAGAGATCAAACGGCACCTCAAGGTAATGATCGCTAAACGTGTTGTTCTGCTCAGGGTCGAGCACTTCCAGAAGCGCACTCGATGGATCGCCGCGAAAGTCATGGCCCAGTTTATCCAGCTCGTCGAGCACGAACACCGGATTGTTGGTGCCCGCTCGCTTCAGACCTTGGATGATTCGACCCGGTAGTGAGCCCACGTACGTCCGTCGGTGACCGCGAATTTCGGCTTCATCCCGAACGCCGCCCAAGCTGACGCGCACGAACTTGCGACCGACCGCCTTGGCAATGCTCTTGCCCAGCGAAGTCTTGCCGACACCCGGTGGTCCGACAAGGCAAAGAATCGGCCCCTTCTTGTCGTTCTTGAGCTTGCGAACAGCCAGGTACTCCAGAATGCGCTTTTTCACTTTTTCGAGGTCGTAATGATCCTCGTTGAGGATGTTGCGCGCTTCTTGGATGTCGATCTTGTCTTCCGTCGACACCGACCACGGCATATCGACCAGCCAGTCAAGGTAGGTACGCGTCACCGTGTACTCTGCCGACGACTGCTGCATCTGCTTGAGGCGGTCGAACTGCTTGAGCGCAACCTTCTCGACCTCCGGCGGCATCTTGGCTTCGAGGATCTTGGTCTTAAACTCCTCGGAATCGCCGCCCCCTTCATCCAGTTCACCCAGCTCTTCCTTGATCGCCTTGAGCTGTTGACGCCGCACGTACTCGCGCTGGTTGCGGCCCATTTCTTCTTGGACCTGGGTGTTGATTTTTTCGCGGACTTTGAGCACCTCAAGCTGGCGCGTCAGGAACTGGAGCACCTTGCGCATCCGCTGCTTGAGGTCGAACGTCTCTAGCAGATCCTGCTTTTCCTCGACGGGAATATCGAGTTGAGACGTGATCAAATCTGCCAACTGACCCGCCTCCGTCACGCTCTCTACGAGAGAGGACGCTTCCTTCGGAAGCTCTGGCATCAGCTTGATCACTCGCTTGGCGATGTCCTTTAAGTTCATCACCAGCGCGTCGAGTTCTACATCCGCCACCGTCGGATCAGGAATCGCAGTCACTCGCCCATTAAGGAACGGGTCGGACCCTTCGTAACCCTGAACGCGGAAACGGACCACGCCCTGGAGAATCACCGAAAAGTTGTCCTTGGCGAGCTTGATTACCTTAAGGATACGCGCCGCCGTGCCAACGGCGTACATGTCCCCCTCGCCCGGATCTTCGGTGCGAGCATCGCGCTGGGTCAGGATGCCGATGACCGGCTTCTCCTTGGCGATGGCTTCCTCGATTAGCTTGACGCTCTTCCGCCTCCCCACATCGATCGGAATGATCGAACCCGGGAAGAGCACCGAGTTGCGCAGCGGCAGAATCGAGATCACGTCCGGGATCTCGACTGGGCCACTCTGGTCTGGGGTTCCCCCCTTGGGTTTGGTCATCGAATCGCTCCTTCACTTTCCAGTTGACCGACGGCGCGACCCTGGTGGGAGGATGTACACCCTACCCTGTCGTCGGCACCAACCTTCGGATCAATGCGGCCTATGATAGTGCCTGGATTTCTCCACGCAATACCCGGCGCTTTTGCTGACATGGTAGATGTCACCGGCATGCAGCTCTTGCACTACCCATGCCGAAATTTGCCCATCGCCAGCGAAGAATGTGTGGTGCCTCCCGAGATTGAGCGCATCGATCGCCGCACTGCCTTGGCCTGGGCCAAAGAGATTTCCGTCGCTGAATACCTTCAGCGGGAGCGGTTCCTAAAGACCCGACCCTTTTCGCGAGGGTTGACGATTCACGTGCTGGTCGACAAGGCCAGTGACACCATCTTGGCCAGTTGTGAAACATACCGTGTGCCGGTTCACGTCCCCGGTCGCAGCACGGACGCGTATGGCCTTGGCATCGCCAGCGTCTTTGTTGATGAAGCTCAGCGAGGACACGGCTACGCAGCAGAACTACTGCGTCGCCTTCATCGCCACTTTGCCGAGGATGGTGCGGCATTGTGCTATCTGATGAGTGAAATTGGTCCGACGCTGTATGCCAGACTCGGCTATGTCGCCCTCACCCTCCGGCTGCGACGCTATCCGGCCTGCGCATTGCCCAGCTCGACGAAAGCTCGATGGCTGACGACGGCGGATCTCCCCGAGGTGCTGGCCAGCCACCATCCTCCCATGGGCAGCCCGTTACACATACCTCCATCGCAGGAGCAGCTCGACTGGCACCTCGCACGCGGACGCTATTACGCGCAGCTAGCCGGTTTCCAATTTCCATCTGAAATTGGAGCACGCTGTGATGATGCTGTAGCGGTGTGGAAGCCTGACTTTCGCCGCGAGATGATGCGGCTTCGAGTGCTCCTGTTGGCCGCCAGAGCCCCCTCAGCGGCCGTGTCGGAAGTCATCGTCGCCGCACAAGGCATCGCGCACCAGCTCTCGTTGCCGACGGTGGAGGTCTGGGAAAGCGATGCCCAGACGCCGCTACTCACTGGTGGCGAGCTACATGAATCGTCCGATGTACCCATGATGTTGCCGCTCGCCAATGATGTCCGGGCAACCGACTTTCACGACGTGCAGCGCTATCACTGGCTGTGAATTTGCCGCGCTCGGGCTTTTTGGCGATGCTCGGCGCATGCGGATTCCCAAGCAGCCGACCGTCATCATTCGTCACTGCCCCGACTACGACACCGCGAACCTTCAGAAGCTATTTCGCGAAGGTCTAACGACGCTGGGACTGAAACCGACCGGGCGAACCCTGATCAAGCCAAATCTCGTCGCTGCTGGCCCACTTTTTCCCCATGCTCACACGCGACCTGAGGTTGCCGAAGGACTGATTCGGGCACTGCAAGAGCTGGCCGATAACAAACTAATCGAGATTGCCGTCGGTGAGCGCTGCGGAATTACCGTGCCATCTCGCGCCGCCTTCGCCGAGTCGGGCTTCGATGCGATGATCGATCGCACCGGCGTGAAGCGCTACCTCTTCGACGAAGTACCGCAGGTCGAGATCCGCTACACCCACGAGGGACGACTGCGCGATTACGTGTTCACGCCCGAGCCCATCGCCAAAGCGGACTTCTTCATCAACCTACCGAAGTTCAAAGCGCACCCATGGACGACGGTGACGTTCTGTCTGAAAAACTACATTGGAATCCAAGACGATCGGCACCGGTTGATCGACCATGATCACCGTCTGAACGACAAGATTGCGGACCTGCAATACATCGTGCAGCCATCGTTCTGTGCGATTGACGCGATCATCGGTGGCGAAGGCAGAATGCTGACGCCAAAGCCGTTTCCACTCGGGCTTTTGATCATGTCGGACAGTCAGCTCGCGCTCGATGCGGTGTGCTGCAACATTGTTGGACTGAGTCCACGCAGCGTCGACCACATCCGACTCGCAGAAGACCGAGGCTTTGGTACAACCGACCTCGCCAACATCCAGATCCTCGGGGACGTCACGCTGGGTGAAGCCAAACAGCGGGCGAACGGATTCCAGGTCGGACTCATCCGAATCGAGAAATACTTCGAGGGCAGCCGCATTACGGCCTACGCCGGACCTCCTCCCGAACCGGAGCACAGCGACTACTGCTGGGGCGGCTGTCCCGGAGCGCTACAAGAAGCCATCGAAGTCCTGCGCCTGTATGACGAGCAGTGCGACAGCAAACTACCGCGCATGCATGTGGTATTCGGTGCCTATCGTGGCCCGATTCCCGCTCAGCCCGGCGAAAAAGTCATCTTCATCGGCGACTGTGCGGAATGGGAAGGCAACATAAACGGCGAACTCGTTCAGATCCGCAATGTCTACCAAGATGGCCGCAAACGCGACCCGTACACCGCCAGCCACGACGATGTGTTCGCGAAGATGGCGTCGGTGTCGATGAAGGTTCTGTGGAACGAGGGTACGACGCATATCCGTCTGCGAGGTTGCCCGGTCAGCGTCTGCGAACAAGTGTTGGCTGTCGTTGCATTGTCCGACGTCAACAATCCGTACCTCGACCTGGAACACGCGGTGCCGTTCCAAAAGAACTACCTGTCATGGCGAGCCAATCAGGCCTTGCAGCGCATCCGGGGGATTCCCTATCAGCGGCCTGGGGCGTGTGCACGAGGCCAAGCGGCTCCAGATGTGAGCTCCGACGACCAGAGCGGTTCCCACTGAAGTCGTCGCAGAGGCTTGTGATGGCCGACATTGTATGTTACCTGCGCACTTCATGGCGAGTACAACACCGTCGGAACGGACCTTCCCCGGACTCCCCACCACAACGGTCAGCTCGACGGCGAGGTCACGGGTCTGCATCGTCACCGATGATCTCGTCGGACCGATCCGAAACGGCGGCATCGGCACTGCCAACACGGCTCTAGCCGAAACGCTGGCGCGAGCCGGCCATCACGTCACAGTTTTGTTCGCCGCCGGTTCCTACAGCGAGCGACACAGCATCGACCACTGGATTGCCGACTACGGCACACGCGGCATCGAACTGGTACCTCTCCCAACGCTGAGTCAGCCCTACGTAGGCGGTGATCACCTCTCCCGCTCGTACGAAATTTTCCTGTGGCTGAAACGAGGCAGCTTCGACGTCATTCACTTTCATGAGTGGCATGGACGCGGCTACTACTCGTGCTTGGCCAAACGACTTGGCTTGGCCTTTTCGCAAACGAGGCTGTGTGTAACGACTCATAGCCCGCTGCTGTGGCACAAGCTCCAAAATCACGAGTCGATCGATTCGCTGTGGGAAATCGAAATGGATTTCATGGAGCGACAGTCGGTCGAGCTGTGCGACGTACTGATCAGTCCAAGTCAGTACATGCTGCGCTGGCTGCTCGCGGAAGGCTGGCGTTTTCCGACGCACGCCTTTGTTCAGCAGAACCTGCTGCCACCGCTTCCGTTCGGTCTTGCGACGCCGAACCCGACGGTGGAACCCGTGCGAGAGCTGGTGTTTTTCGGACGGCTGGAACCTCGGAAAGGATTGCTGCTCGTCTGTGATGCCCTGGACAAACTACCCACCGAGCGACAGCGCGGGCTGCTGGTGACGTTTCTCGGCAAGGACAGCACGGTCCACGGGATGCCGAGTAGTGAATACGTGCACCGTCGCAGCAAAGGATGGCAGTGCCGCCAGCAGTGTCTGACCGACCGAAGCTATGCCGAAGCGCTGAGCTATTTACGACAGCCGGGTCGAGTGGCGCTCATGGCATCACTGGCCGATAACTCACCGTACACAGTGCTTGAGTGTCTGCACTCGGGCATTCCGTTTCTGGCAAGCCACATCGGCGGAATCCCCGATTTGATTGCCGAGGAGGATCATGAGCTGATCCTGTTTTCACCGCAGCCCGCCGCGCTGGCGGACCGATTGAGTGCCGTCCTGACGAGTGGCCTGCAAAGAAGTAAGCCGCGCATCGATGTCTCGGCCAACGAGCAAGCGTGGATTCAGTGGCACACCGCCCAGTGTTCTGTCGAGGACAAGCCGCTACCTTCAACGAAACAGCCCAGCCTGACAATATGCGTCGCGGACCTGGACTCGACCGTTGGAGAGACCTCGACTTTGGGACAACGGCTAGCGTCGGTGGCGATGCAAGAGGGACCACCGGTGGCAGGACTGTTGGTTGTCTCGGCGATCGATGCGGCCACTGCGGGCTCGATGCTGGAGCAGGCACTGGGGCCGGCGGCCAAAAACTGGCGCGTGCTGGCTCAACCTGGACTCGATCACGCGAAGGCCCGAAGGTGGGCAGCGCAGACGGCACTTGGGGAGTATGTCTTGATGCTCGATGGTGCGCTGGCAACGCCACAAGCGGTAACCATCCTCCGCCAGGCGGCTGCGCAAGCCGAGGCTGTCGCGTTCACTTGGATCTCCGACGAGCTAAGCAGCCCCTCCGCTGCTAGCAAATTACTGACTCGGCGACTCCCACTCGGCGGCTGCGCGGCGGCGGGACTATTCCGTGAGTGCTTTGGTGGCCCGAGCTGGCTGATCCGTCGTGATGCGCTTCTCTCCCTGTGCGAAGAGGCGTTCGATACGAAAGGTGATGATGTCCCTGCCCTGTTGGCCAAGCTGGTGCTGTCGGGACACCGACTAGAGGTCATCCCGGCGGTGTTGAGTCAATGCGTGAAAAGTGAGACTCAGTCCAACGAATCCAGCAACCACCAGATCGGAATCAGCGCGTATAAGCAAGCAACTCCCCGTGAGCTCTGGCCCGCTCTGCTATTCGCCCGCAGCCTATTCGCGGGTCAGAAGCAAGCCGGACTATCGCCCAACATGTCGCAGGTGCTGTCGGAACTGGTCCGCTTAGAACACGAGCTACGACGATATCCACGGCTCTACGGCGCGGCTCGGCAACTCTTTCAGCAGGGTGTACGGGTCTCGCGAAGCGTACTTGGCAAAAAGCGCGGTGCTGGTGAGTCGACCATTGGCCACTAAACCCATTGTCTCGGTGCTGATGCCGGTTTTTAACGCGGCCGCCTACGTCGAGGAATCCGTGCGTAGCATCCTGGCGCAGACGCTCTGCGACTTCGAGCTGATCGTCATCGACGACGGTTCGACGGATGAGTCGGGCACGATCTTGGAGCGATTGGCCGCCGAGGACTCGCGAATCCGACTGATCCGGCGAGCCAATACCGGCATCGTTGGGGCTCTGAATGAAGCACTATCGCTGGCTCAAGCGGACTTGGTCGCCCGAATGGATGCCGATGACATTGCCTGGCCGCAGCGACTGCAAAAGCAGGTGGACTATCTCGATGCGCACCCCGATTGCGTGGCGCTTGGCTCGGCGATTTTGGTGATTGATCCACAGGGCGACCCCATCAAGGAACCGTCGCAGGCCATCACACACGAGGAAATCGATGCGCAGCTCTTGGCCGGTTATGGCTGGGCGCTGGTCCATCCCACCGCCATGATGCGCCGCCAAGCGGTCCTTTCCATCGGCAAATATCGGACTCAGTACAACAAAGTGGAGGATCTCGACCTGTTTCTGCGGCTCGCGGAACACGGACGGCTTGCCAACTTGCCGGAAGTGCTGCTGTCCTTTCGTCAGCACTTCGCCAGCACCTGCGTCCAGCACTCCGACGTGCAGACTCGACTCAAGCTGGCCGTGGTTAAAGAGGCCTATCAGCGACGAGGTTTGCCACGCAAGGAGCCGCTGCAACTCCCCAAAGAGGTTCGACTGACTGGCTGTGCCCAGCATCTGTCGTGGGCAATGTTTGCTCTGCGACGGGGACGGGCCGCCCAAGCCTTGCGGCACGCCCGAAACGCGCTCCACACAGCGCCTCGCAACTCTCGCGAGGCCATCGATACGGTGCGTGCCTTGAGCGATGCAGCGTCAGCGATGCTGGAGCGCTATCGGGTACTTCGGTAAGAGCGTCAGCTAGCTGCGGTTGTAGATGCCAGCGTCGGTGGTATTGCCTTGTTGGTAATACTCGGCGGTAAGCTGGCGGTCGGTGACCTGATTGCCGAGCGCATCTTCGAGGAACTTGGTTTCCTCGACGCACGACTGACCGGGAATGCACTTCACCTGGACGGACACCTCGCCTGTCGGTGAGATGGTGATTTCAAGCTCTTTGCGCTGCGCCATGTTGGACTCCTTGTGGCAAGCAATGCTTGGGCGTTAGCCCCACTTTGATACCGAGAGCTTGATCGTACCGTCCTCGGCGACGTTCTGCTCCTCGATTCGATAACCTTGGGCTTCGCAGGCGACGACCACGGTCTGATAGGCGTACTCGCGGTTGATCTCATCGACGACCTCTTGCTCGGTCTTGCCGACGGTGGTTTCGATGCCCCACCAGTCCGCTTGCAGACCGTAGGTGCCGTCTTCGTTTTTGACGACGCCGATGTCGTAGCGGCCCATGTTGATCGATGCTTCAGCGGTGCTCTTTTGACCACGCCAGCCTCGGACCTCGACGCCCTGCTCGGAGTGGGTGTACTTGAGCTTGAGCTTGTCGAGGGCCTTGAGCAGGCACTGGATGTTGTTAATCTTCGTCGCGACCGTCGTAAAGTGGCTCATCGGCACTCCTCGCTCTACAGCTCAATCCGTCCACCGGGCTCCGTCGGAACCGCAAACCGATCTTTGGTCCGTCGCTGTTGCTGCGGCTGCGCCTGTGGCAGCGATGCAGTACGCGCCCGAGTCCGGGCCCACTCGCGCATATCGGCAATCTTTTCGGCCATGGTGACCGCCAGTGGGACGATCTCTCGCGCCGAGTGCAGTAGCTGATCGCTCGACAGCTCGCGGTTGTGCGGATCGGCATCGAACGCTTCGTAGAGCGCCGATACGACCACCTGCTCGACTTCGCTGCCGGAAAAATCGGCCATCGAATCGATCAGCTTGTGCATGTCGAGATGCGCGACGTTGCGACCCTTTTTCTTCAGATGAATCTTGATGATTTCGCCACGCTCTTCTTGCGTCGGCAGATCGACGAAGAAAATCTCGTCAAAGCGACCCTTGCGAAGCAGTTCTGGCGGCAGGCTGCGCACGTCGTTGGCGGTGGCAATCACGAACACCGGTGACGTTTTTTCTTGCATCCAAGTCACAAATGTGCCGAACACACGTGACGTGGTGCCACCGTCTGACATATTCGAGGATCCGGTACCCGACAGACCTTTTTCGATCTCGTCGAGCCACAGAATCGACGGAGCCACCGCTTCGGCGGTCTTGAGCGCCTTGCGCATGTTTTCTTCGGACGCACCGACGAGGCCACCGAAAATCTTGCCCACATCGAGTCGCAGCAGCGGCATCTGCCAGGCAGCACCGACGGCTTTGGCGGTCAGCGACTTACCACAACCCGGCACGCCGAGGAGCAAGATGCCTTTGGGCAGCGGCAAGCCGAAGTCGCGTGCCTCGGAGGTAAACGCATGACGGCGCTTCACCAGCCACTGCTTGAGGATCTCCAATCCACCGATCCCGTCGAGACTCTCCTCTGCTTCGTAGTATTCGAGGATGCCGCTCTTGCGGATGATGTGCTTCTTTTCGGCCAAGATCGTCGGCAGGTTGAAGGTCTTGTGACGAACGATCGACTTGGCGATGACGTTCTCAGCCTCGGTTAGCGTCAGACCCAGCGCAGCGTCGACGATCTGCTCGCGCCCCTCGGCTTCCTTGGCAATGCCCGGCTCACAGCCCTGCGGCAACTGGTGCATCAGCGCTTCGACGACCTTGGTCAGCTCGGGCCGATTCGGAAGATCCCAGTCGAGGATGCACAGATCCTTTTCCAGCTCCGGCGGAATCTTGGTGACTGCCGAGAGGATGAAAATGTTCTTCTGGGTCTTGCGCAGATCATGAGCCAGGTCGCGCAGCTTGCGGACCACCGTTGGATCGTTCACAAACGCATGGAAATCACGCAGCACAAACAGACAACGACCTTCGGCTGCTGCGATGTAGTCGAGCGCCTTGATCGGATCTTTGGCGTCTCCCCCCTTGAGCGTTCCAAATTTTTGAACAAAGCCTCGGGTGATCGACCACGAGCCGAGCTTCATGTCGCGCCGACGGGCCAGCTTCAGAAGGGAGTCTTCTACTCGCTGCTCCTCGGACGAAATAATGTACATCAGCGAGTAACGCGCTCGAATGAGGTCCAGCACCTCTTTCTCGCTGCGGTTTAGCTCCTCGCTGTCCGTCGGGGGTGCAGCAGCTTGCTCTTGGGTCATGATTTCACCTGTGCGCGAAGTGGAGGCGTGAACTATTCGATGAGGCTGCGGAGACTTCGTACGTGGCCCTTGGCCTCATCGGCGCGGGTCATGGTTTCGTCAATGGCGTCGCGCAGCTTGCGGGCAGCATCGCGGTCTGTATAGGTGCGCTCCATCTTGTTCCACGTCTCCTGCGCCATCACGATCGATAGCCGCAGCTCGGACAGAGCGTCATTGATGCCGTCGTATGCAGTGGTGGCCACGCCCTTCATCTCGGCGAGGATGCGATCCGCGTCGGGATTTCCAGCCGGTGCCGGCGGTGGTGCAGCCGCAGCAGCTTTCTGAAGTTCACGAACCATGGACTCCAGCTCAGCCACTCGCGAGCGGTACTGGTCGCGCTCACCTCGGGTCGAGCTCAGCTCTTGCAAGGTCGCTTCCGACGGGGTAGCTGCCTGAAGTTGGTTCTTCAGATCCGCCACTTCCTGCGCCTTGGCGTTGTGCTGAGCGATGAGCTCTTGCTTCTCTTTGTCGGCCTTGGCGCGCAGCTCCGTCACCGCCTGCTGCACCGCCTGTTCGACGGCGGCTTGCACCTTGGCCTGGCCGCCTTTGCGCTCCTCGGCAAGCTGATCGCGCTGCTTGGACACCGTGTGAAGATCGCTCGCCACCTTGGCCAGCTCGTCATTGAGCCGACTCACCTCGGTGTTGGCGTCCGACAGGTTCTCGCGCAGCGCTGCCATGTCACGGGTCAGCGTCGCTAGCTGCTCGCCACCCTCGACCTGATTCGAGAGCATGTTGTGCAGACGATCGAGCTCCGAGCGAAGCTCCTCAACCTGCACCTGCGCACGATTCTGACGTTCCCGGAGGTTGTCGCGCTCGCCACGGATCACCGATAGATCGCGCTCCAGCTCCTCGCTTCGCTTGCGAACATCTTTGAGCTGCGACTCTTGATTGACCAGGCCGACGCGCTGCTCCTCGATCAGACGCTCACGTTCTTTGAGGATATCGCGCAGCTTATCGACGTCGCCGATCTGCGAGTTGATCGCACGCATCTGCTCATCGCGAGAGCGCACCATCTCTTGTAGCTTCTGGGTCAGGTTATCGGCAGCCTGTTTGCTGCGACGGACGTCTTCCTTCGCAGCGGACAGCTCACGCTCTTTGGCTTCGACCTGAATCCGCAGCTCTTCAGCCTGCGTCTTGGTCTTGTCAAACTGCTCCTTGAGCTGCTTGAGGTCGTGGCGAAGCTCTTCATTGTTGCGGCTCTCTTCGCGCAGCTCTTTTTCGGTCTGCTGCATTTGCCGCGAGAGCTTTTCGGCGGTGCTTTTGGCCGCCCCGGCCTCTTGGCGAAGCTTTTTGACCTCGCCTTCCATCGACTCGATCTTGGTGACCGCCTGATCGCGCTCAGTCTTCAGCTCATCGGCAGACTTCTTGGCCGATTCCAGCTCCGAGCTGAGCTTATTGACCTCTTCCTGAACCTTCTTGACCGCTTCTTCCGAGACGCTGATCTTCGCAGGTTCGGCGGGCTTCGCGTCGGCCGGTTTTTCCGCATCGGTGGACACAGCGCCAGCAGCCGGGGCGATCGCCTCAGGTTTGTTGCTCTGCGCCGCCGGACTCGCACCACCAGGTATCGGCGGAGGCACGGCTGGAGCGGCGGGAGTTCCCCCGGGACTCGCTGGAGTCGCACCGCCAGTCACTGGCTGGGGCGAACTGGGTGGTGTGGGACCGCTCGACTGCGGAATCGTCTGCCGAACTTGTTGCTCCGGCGCATCGACGAACCGGACCTGGAGCGAACCGCAGCGAATGACGTCGCCATGATTGAGCTCGTCGCGACTGATCCGCCTTTCGTTGATAAACGTACCGTTTGCGGAGCCGAGATCCTCGACGTACCAACGGGAGTTTATAAAGCTGATCTTACAGTTTTTCCGCGACACCATCGCGTCGTCGGTACGGATGACGCAATCGACGGCACGGCCCAAAAATGAGCCGGTCTCGGGAAGGTTCACTGCGGCATCACGGCCTTGGGCATCTCGATATAGGAGCTTGGCTGCCATCTTCGCTTCTTCTCTAAAGCCAAAGTCGGTTTACAGTCGGAATATCATCTCGATGTTGCCGACGCGGACCACGTCGCCGATGGCCAACTTCTTCTTCGGCACCCGGTCCCCATTGACAAACACACCATTGGTCGAACCAAAATCTGCGACCTCATAGCCCCCGTCGACCCTGCGAATCCCGATGTGCTTCCGAGAGACACTGGGGTCGGCGATCACAATGTCATTTCCGGGCACACTCCCGATCGTCACCACCTGTTTATCGAGGGTGGCAACCTGATCAGCGATCGGCCCGTTGATAAAGTGGAGCAGCGCAGGCTTGCCCTCTTCGAACTCTGGAACCGCCTTGCAAAATAGGCACTGGTTCCAGTCGGGCATCATCTCCTTTTTGCACTTGGGGCACGGACGCACCCCGGCCCCTTGCAGCGACAGAAACATCGTCGCTCCACCGGCCAGCCCGGAGATCGCCATCATCAGATATGCAGCAATCGACGCCATAGCAGAAGTCCCCCGCCGCTAACCAAAGATCGACTTGAACTTGAACTCGGTCCGTCCGAGCCGGAAGTTGTCGTTGTCGACCAAGAAGTGCTCTTTGGTGCGCTTGTCGTTGACGATGACGCCGTTGGTGGCGCCCAGATC
>CALLYL010000354.1 GCA_937859535.1 uncultured Myxococcales bacterium | reverse complement strand
TCTGTCGCAGCCATCACCACTGCTCAACCCGCAGCGAAAGGAGTCCGCCAAAGGCCGACTTACGCTCGGTGAGCTCTTTTCAGGATTCCGCTGGGAGTAGGAGGGTATTCATCATGAATCGACGCATCCAAGAGATTTTTACCGCTGCCGAAGGCCGCTATCTGACCCAGGAAGAACAGGACTACATCAGCCAGACTGCGGCCTCGGTAGAGGCCAGGCTCCGCGCCATGCAAGAGGTATCAGAAAAGGAAGCATCCATTGTGGATGCGACCATTCGAGAGGTCATGCGTGCCTATCCTGATTTGGAGCAAAAGTATCGTGCTGCAAAATCCAAAGGAACTCGTGACATCGCGCTCGCACTACGCTTTGCAACCTCCGCAATGGTGCGAAATGATCCGGCAGCATTTCAATCTGAACTGCTGAGCTGGTTCAATACCATCCTAAAAGGAATCGGTCTGTCGGCCAGTTTTGTCGAGGATACCTACAAAACTTTGGAACGAATCGCCGCTCGCGAGCTGACGCCTTCCACACTTGAGAAAATGGCACCGTTTCTGTCGCAATTGACCATTGCGCTGAGTACGCGTCGTGCCGAGGTGAAGGAGTAGCCTATGACAGACCGATCGAATCTGAACTACTTCACTCATCCGGCGTTTTTGTCGTTTGACAGCGCCAAAGGAGTTCTAACAAGCCGCGGCGGAACCCGCATGCTGGGAATCAGCGAAGACTTCCTGCGCGGCTTTGTGGTGGCCTGTGAATATGAGGCGGGGGACGCAACGCGCAGTATTCTCTGTAGCTGTGGCAAGTTCTATGGTCGCAAGTTGGCCACACGGTGCGAGCTGGAGTTAGGAGCGTACGCACACATTCCGCTACGTGATCGCCCGATGGCGCACTTCGAAGCACTGATCGTGGATCTGTGGAACGGGCTAGGAATGGGTCATCTGTCGATCGACTTTTCAGCGGGACGATTTGGATTGATTCCGATCACGCTGGTGAACAGTCCGATGCAGGACATTGGCCCCAAAGGTCATGTCGCTGATGACCTGCTGCGCGGAATCCTAGAGGGCTTCTTTATGCACTTCGCTGGCGATGAACTGTCCTGCATCCAGACCGGGGATGTGCGGCTTGGTTCCAAAGACGGAACCACCTTCATTCTTGCGTTTCCAGAGACGACCAAGCGGGTCACTGAGCTTGCCGCAACCAAACTGTCCCATTCCCAGATAGTCGCCAAGTTGACGGGTTAGGCATGCAGACACAGGGGGCGCTTGGTGAACTGGTCCTAGACCGCTACCGATTGGGTCAGCGCATCGGTGCAGGTGCGTCGGGCAGCGTGCATGCGGCAGAGGACACGCAGCTTGGACGCTCGGTTGTCATCAAGTTGTTCGACGGACAAGAAGACAGCTTTGGTGCCTGGCGCGACGAAATGCGGTTGATTCTGCGGATGTCGCATCCAAACATCGTTCCCTGTCTAGACATCGGATTCGACGAGCACTTGGGAATGTGGACGCTGGTGTTTGCGCGGCAAGAAGGAGGCTCGCTGCGCCGCTGGATGGTCGACCCTGTCCGCCAAGCACAACTCCGCCTGCGCGACATCCTACATGACGTGGCCAGTGCTCTATCGTTTGCCCACAAAAAGGGAGTCATTCACAGAGACGTGAAGGCAGAGAATGTTCTGGCAGAGCAGAGCTCGGCTGAAACCCGGTGGCTGTTGTGTGACTTTGGTTCGGGTCGGTTCCTGACTCCCGGTAGTCGAGCGCAGACGTTGGCTGGATCATCGTTTTACATGGCTCCGGAAGTATTCTCGGGAGAAGCCACCGCACTGTCGGATCAGTATTCACTGGGAGTGATGGCCGTTGAGCTGCTCCACAACCAGCTCCCAAGCGAGTCAGACTTGGCACACTTTACCGAGGCGCACAGAGGCCAAGCAACGATTCACGGAATTGTTGCCAAGCTCATCGAGAAGGCCCCCACAGCACGCTATCCCAACATTGATTCCTTCTTATTTTGTTTGCATCAGCAGGAGTCCACGATGGTGGAAGTATCGGACGAGGATCGGCTGCTGACAGAGTACCTCTTGAGTCAGCGCAGTCAGACCCCTGAACAGGTGGCCCAACTGAAGCAAGAGTGGGCAGGACAGGGGCCCTTTGCGGAATTTCTACTCAAGCGCAAGCAACTCGATCGAACGGCCGCCAAGACGCTGCTGGCCATCCGCAAGGGCTATCTGGTCGGTGACTCAGCGGATATACGTCGAGCATTAGGACTCTCAGAGCGACCCGAGGCGGCGGTCGCACCGCCCACAGTCCCGACCCTCCCATCGGCAGAGCCGCAGCGCGAGTTACCACCGCACCACAACGTGGAGCCGATCGAGGCAACGGTAGAGTCAAACGCTGCACCAGTCACCACGATCCCTTCCAGTGAACAGAGTTCGAGCGAGTCGGTCGTCCCCCCAGCACAGCCCCCCCCCGAGGAAGCACCCACCGTTGTGATCGAGTCCGCGGAACCGCTCAAGGCGGGCACCGTGCTCGATCGCTACTCGCTGGAGGAAGTGCTCGGAGAAGGTGCCTCAGCGACCATCTATCGCTCCTATCACAAGCTGCTTCGGATTCCGGTCGCCATCAAAGTCTACAAACGAGATGCGCTCAACATCCGCAAGGGCGGCACCGAGCGAATCTTGCTCGAAGGCCAGATGATGATTCGTTTGGATCATCCGAATATCGTGCGTGTCCTCGACATCTCACTGCATGACGGAGTCCCCTACCTCGTCTTTGAGTACGTCAGCGAAATGAGCCTTCAAGATCTGATCGAGAACATCGGTCGACTTCCTGCTGAGCGTGTCGCCCAAGTAGGTGCCCAGGTTGCCGCAGCGCTTGCCGTCACCAGTTCCGAAGGACTGCTCCACCGCGATGTAAAGCCGGAACAGATCAGCTCCGTTGGGAGTTTCAGGAATCGTTCCCGCCACCGATGGATGCATCGCGGGAATTCTGCTGCGCGACCAGCCTGCGTTTCACGGTACGGAGGCTCTCTGTAAGCCACTCCGGGCCGCAATCGTGCTTCGTGATTCTATCAAGACCGACGCAGAGATGGCATTCCGGGTTCGCATCACGAATGTCCGCCATGAAGTGCTACCATAATTGGCAAGGGGGCCCATCGCAGCCAGGTGCAGGCCCTACCCTTGGGCGAAGCTCAGGTGTGTCGTTGCCGGGAGTACTGGTGGCGACTTTCGTCGGATCTGGCGAAGTCACATAAGAAACATGAGGTCGAAAAAACATGAAGAATAGAATTGCGCTGTGTCTGATCGCGTCGAGTGCTATTGGTGCGCTCTCGTTCTCTGCTTGTGAGATCACATCCACCAACGGGATGGATGCGGGTACCACCGTGGACATGACCGTGAACTCCTACACGGTTGGCGGTAACGTAACCAGCCTGACCGGTAGCGGCCTGGTGCTTCAACTCAACGGCGCGGGCGACCTACCGGTGAGCGCTTTCGGTCCGTTCACGTTCCAGGGCAAAGTTGCGACAGGAGCCACCTACGCCGTCACTGTGAAGACGCAGCCGACCGCACCCGCCCAGACCTGCACTGTCATGTCGGGCTCGGGCACGATGGGCACCGCCAACGTCACCAACGTGGTCGTCGCTTGCAGCACCGATGCGTTCAAGGTCGGTGGCAATGTCAGCGGACTCAATGGTACGGTCGTACTACAAAACAACGCAGGCGATGATCTGAGCGTCACCGCCAGCGGTCCGTTCACCTTTGTCACCCCGGTCGCGGTCGGCGCGAGCTACGCCGTCACCGTGAAGACGCACCCGGCCAACCAGATCTGCACGGTCGCCTTAGGCTCTGGTTCGATCGCCAACGGAGACGTCAGCAATGTCGCGGTAACGTGTGGACCACCGACTAGTTGCAAAGCGATTCTGGGTGCGATCCCGGGCTCAAAGGACGGCATGTACATGATCGATCCGGATGGTCCTGGGACCAAGCCGCCGCTCATGGTCTTCTGCGACATGACTACGGACAGCGGTGGCTACACCACGTACCAGGTCACCGGTGGCATCAGCGTCTCCCGTTTCGATCAGGCGAACTCGTGCGATGCGCTCGGTTTGAAGCTGGTGATCCCGCGAACCAAGGCCCACTTTAACGCGATGTACACCAAGTACGGCGCGGGCTCCTTTGCGGTCCTGCCCGGCGTGTACGGCAAGGCGGCAGGCAACTATACAGGCTGCGCAATGAACTCCAAAGATGCCGCGTGCGCTGCCAACTGGGTGGCCCTGGATGGCGGTGCCTGGTTTGCCCGTGATGCGACGTTCAGCGAGCCGAACGGCGACTATACCCCAGGCTGCTGGCTGAGCTTGGGTGGGCCGGATGGCAACGGCAACTTTACGTTCAATGATGCAAACTGCAACTACGCCACCGGAACGAGCTACATCTGCTCGGACAACGCCAAGTAGTACCCCTCACTCGCGCAGCAGCTCTACCTACAGGCGAACCCCTGTCCCCCTTCCCACACACTTCCAGAATGTGAGCTGGGAGTGACATTTTCCGACGACCAGAAAGCTCTTTACTACTAAGCCGGAAAACATCTTGGTGCGCAAAGATGGACAGGTGAAGCTCGCGGACTTTGGGATTGCGACGCATCGTACGGCGGACGGACGAACGGCGGATGAACTGGCGCGGGCGGGACTGATCAGTGGGACTCCGCAGTACATCGCTCCAGAACAGATTCGGACTCCTGACCAGATCGACTTCAGGGCCGATATGTACTGCTTGGGAGCGACTCTGTTTCACGCGGCCACCGGACATCCGCCGTTTACTTGTGACACGCTGGATGAGATGCTAAACGCGCACCTGAGTACCGCCCCACTGTCGGTGTCGGCGCTGATTCCTGGGTTCGATCCACAGCTTGCAGAGCTGATTGCTCGATTGCTCCGCAAGCATCCATCTGAGCGTCCGTCGTCTTTTGAGGAGCTACACCTAGCGTTTGAGAGAGTGAGCGAGCGCATCCTGGCTCAGCAGAGCAGCCACCGTCAGAGCGTGATTTCAACGCAGGTGAACGCGATCAAACTCAGTGATGCGCCATCCGTGCCGCCCATCGCAGGTGCCGTAGGAACGCTGCCGGATACCCAAATTATCGCTCCGCCAGCGGCGTCACCGTCTGCTATGCAACAGCCATCGGTCAGCGCACCGGCACCCGTCAGCGAATTCCTTGCCAGGTTCTCACCGCAGATTCAGCGCCGGATCGGAGTCTCTGTGGTGATAGGCGTGCTGCTTCTGGTTCTGTGCGCGATCATTTTCCTTCGATGACGTGGATGAGTATTCGCCCATGGAAACCACTTCGCCTTCCCAGATACTCTCCACACTCTGCGAGCAAGCGCTTGGGCTTTTTGCCGGGCCGACTCTGCGCGAAGAAGTGCTCCCAGATCACTATGCCAAGCTGCAAGGAGCGATTCGCGGCCATGCGGTTGCACTTCATACCCGCCGCTTCGTAGGGGGAGTCTGGCGGAGTCTTACCATTGCGACCATTGTCAGGCAAGCGGACGGCGAGCTGTGCTCCCTCACGCTCGTGGGACTGCCCACATCCTCGTCTCTGCTACCGATCTTGGGTGTTGATTTGATTGCCCTACAAGGGACACTATCGTTGGTCGCGGTCGATCTGTCACCGACCGATGAACAGCTCTTCGTAGAGCAGGCCTCACCGATTCTGCAAACGCTGTTACAACAGGCGCAACCTGTGCTGGTACCTCGCAAGCGTCCAGCCTTTTGTCACGACACGTTTTCGCCGCTCGCGTTGATTTGCGCGGCCCGACCGGGAGGCGAACCACGACTCGGGGAATCCATCGCGGAGTTTCTGACCGAAGTTGCGGCTCTCTGTGCGCGCACACCATTGGTAGTCAGCGACGACAAACGTCAGCAAGCCGCCTGGCAGCGGCAGCGGGCCTGGCTGCGCAGCGAACAGGAAAACAGAAAAGAGGCAAATGCAATGTCTCTTATGTTTGGCGAACAGATCGCGTCTCGATATCTTCAAGAGTTCTTGTTCGAGGTGCCGCATGAGTAGACGATTTGGTATGAGCGAGTCAGAAAAGCAGACAAACTCCCTTGCTGCTGCACTCCGTTTGGGCACCAAGCGTGCGCACCGCATTGTCGAGCGCGTCCGCTTCATCCGCTGTTTCCTAAGTGGGGTGCTCGATCGTACCAGTTACCTGCACTACTTGCGTGATCTGCACTGTCTATATCAAACCTTGGAGCAGGAACTGATCCATCACCTCCATCATCCAGCGGTGGGACCACTCTGTCTGCCGATTCTGTTTCGCACCAGCGCGCTCGCCGATGACCTGCTGACCTTGCATGGCACAGGCTGGCAGCACACGCTCACTGCCTCGATTCCGGCGCAGCAGTACGCCCGCCATCTGCGACAACTATCGCAGCAGAATCCGCATCTGCTCGTGGCCCATGCCTATACTCGTTACTTGGGAGATCTGGCAGGCGGTCAGATTCTGCGCGCATTGGCCAAGCTGGCACTCGGACTTTCGGATCAGCAAGGACTGTCGTTCTATGACTTCCCACAGATCGCCGATCTGGCGGTGATGCGCGATCAGTATCGTCGCCTCCTCGATTCCCTGCCACTCACTCCGGAACAGTCCGCAGCGGTGGTCACCGAGGCCGTCCGTGCGTTCCAGATGAACCAAGCGCTCCTTGAAGCGGTAGAGTTTCCTCACGGAGTCCTCCCGGCAACCGCTCCACAGATCAACAGAGGGTAGCCCGAACCTGCGCGAGACGTTCTCGGAAATCCTCGATCGTGCGAGCAAGTCCTTCCTGTAGCGGCACGCTAGGCGAAAACCCAAACAGACGCTGCGCGAAAGAGATGTCGGGATTGCGCTGCTTCGGATCATCCAATGGCAGCGGGCGATGCACAATCTCCGAACGCGAGCCAGTCAGTTCAATGACCTTGTGAGCCAGCTCCGCCATCGTGAACGCACCGGGGAATCCCAAGTTGACCGGACCATCGAGCGCATCGAGCCGCGATACCCGCAGGATTCCTTCGATCAAATCGCTGACGAAACAAAACGACCGCGACTGCTGACCATCCCCAAACAGCGTCAGCGGCTTGCCCTCAAGCGCTTGCACGATGAAGTTTGACACGACGCGACCATCGTGAAAGGCCATGCGCGGACCGTAGGTGTTGAAGATCCGAATCAGACGGGCGTCGACGTTCCACATCCGTCGCGCATCATGGAATAGTGTCTCAGCGGCTCGCTTGCCTTCGTCATAACAGGAGCGCTGACCGATGGGATTGACGTTGCCCCAATAGCTCTCTGGCTGCGGATGCACCGTCGGATCGCCGTAGACCTCGGACGTAGAGGCATGAACGATGCGGCAGCTCCGCCCTCGCGCCATATCAATCAGCCGCAGTGCGCCCAGTACGCTGGTCGTAAACGTTGCGTAGGGATCTCTCTGGTAATGCACTGGCGAGGCAGGACACGCAAAGTTGAAGATCAGCTCTGCGTAGACCTGCATCGGCTCGCGCACATCGCTGGCTTGAAAGTGAAAGTGAGGATCTCGCCCTGCCGATGTCAGGTTTGCCAGATCGCCGGTCATCAAGTTGTCGATGCCGACCACCTCGAATCCTTCGGCCAGCAATCGGTCTACCAGGTGCGAGCCCAAAAACCCTGCCGCCCCCGTCACGAGCGCGGTCTTTCGAGATGCTCCAAGTCCCATGATGTATCGCGACCAAGATATGCGAGGCGCTCGCTCTGTAGGGGAAAATCAGCGGCCAACGATGGCTCAGGTGAGAGTCGCTGCACGCACCCGGAATCAATTAGTACGCACGAATCACTCGCGCCGGATTGCCAGCGACGATGGTTCGCGCCGCCACAGAGTGAGTCACCACCGCACCCGCTCCGACCTGCGCACCCTTGCCAATCGTAACTCCGGGTAACAGAATCGCGCCCACCCCGATATCACAGCCATCTTCGAGCGTGACTTTGGCAAACCCAATCGGTCGATGCAGGATCGGCTCCGGGGATCCATCCGGCTGCGCAGGAAGCTCATGCGCGCTGGTGAGAATCATCACCCTGGGACCGATTCCTACATCTTGTCCGATCTCGATTCCACCTGCGGAGTGGAAGAACACCTCTTGGCCGATCCAGGTTCCGCTCCCAACGCGCAGCTCGTTTTTGTAGTAGCCCTTTAGGATGGCGCGGTGTCCGACGTAGACACGCTCTTCCAAGAACACGGTTTCGGGATGAAAGATAAGGACTCCCGACTCAATCATCACAGAGTCGGGACACAGTCCCAGAGAGGCGCGGACAAACTCGCCGCTGCCATGGCTGCGCGGCGCTGGACGCATCAGTATTGATAGCGCACGCCGAACTGGGCGCGGAAGGGAGTCTGCCGACCTAAGACCGTTCCAAAGGTGGTCGCAATGTCGCGGTTTTCGAAGCCCGCTTGGTTGCTGCCACCAATCGGCGTCGACAGATCGAGGATGTTAAACAGATCGACGATCACCGACAGATGCTGCCGAATCAGCTCGTGCATGTCGTACTGGAGGCGGACGTTGATCTCGACCAGATCCGGACTGCGCAGCTCGGTCCACTTGCGGATGTCGTTGGGATCACTCGCCGGATCGAGTCCGCGCCAGCCATAGCGACCCAAGTAGCCCGAGCTGTCCGGCTTGCCCTGCCGATAGATGCGCGTCGCTGGAGCCCCCGACAGATAGGTCATGTTGAGGCCGCCGGTCAGCCCATGGAAGGTATAGCTCGACTGCACCTTGACCTGATGACGATGATCATCGGACAGATATCCGTAGAAGCGCAGGTCACGCGGGATGTCGTTGCGTAGCTGAGCGATTTGATCGTCGGAGGTGCCTTCTAGGAACGACAGCGTATAGGCGGCGAAAATCGACCAGTTCGGGTTCGGGTTGCCGGATACCACGAAATCGATGCCGTTGTAGCGACGGAAGGCATCGGCGGTCGGGCGATACGCAAAGACGTTGCCTTTGCTGCTATCGGCGAAGTTTACAAACTTGCCACCGTCGAGCGAGCTTTGGGCGTTCAGCTCGATGCTTTCCCACTGGTACGAAATCTTGCGGTACGAGTAGGTGATTCCGCCAATGATGTTGGCAAACAGCTCACGCTCGATGGACACCGTCACCGAGTCGGAGTGCGGCGGTGTCAAGCTCAGCTTGGCGTTGCCGCAAGCGAGGCTCACGCTGCCATCTTCACAGCGTCCGCGCAGATCGTAACCATCGGCCCCACCCGACGAGGTAACAAAGCGATCGAAGCGACCCGTGGTGCGGTTGAAACCAAAGGTGTTCGTCTGATACGTGGCATCCGCCGAGAACGTCGGCAGCAAGCTCACCACTTCATTGGCGCGACCGTAGGCCATCTTGAGCAGCGTCTTGCCGTCACGGGTCAGATCCACGTTCACGCCGAGACGCGGACCAAAGCCCAGCAGGTTCTGCACCGTCTCGCCGCGTGAGTTTTGGGTGTAGCCATAGTCAACGCGCAGACCAGGCACCACCGTCAGCCACGACGTCGGCTTCCAGGTATCTTGCACAAACAAGCCCACCCCAAGTCCATACCGAACCTGCGCCAGCGCTGGATCGAAGGTATTGGCCTGGTAGCAGGGCGTCGCCGCCGAGCCCATCTTGGGATTGGGGTCACCCGGCACGCAGCCCGCCGGTCGCTCTGTCGAGGTTGGATCGCGCTGAAGGACCGACCCATCTGCCGAGGTGTCATCGACATAGGTCGAGTTACCCGGCGTCGCCGTATACAGATAGTGGCGAAGGAACTGGCCTTGGAGTCCGGCTTTGAAGGTGTGCTGACCAATCCAGCCCTTCTTCACCCACGTAAAGTTCGGGTCAAACTGCACCCGAATTCGCTTGTCATCGACGAAGCGCGCCTGGCCAGCATTGTTCCAGGCGATGCCGTTCGCCCCGTCGATATGCTGCGGTGAAACCTTATCGCCATTGATGGGATCGACCGCAATGTTGCTGTAGATGACGCCGGTTTGCAGGTTGAAGATGACGTTGTCGCTCACAAACCAGTCGTAGTTGAGCGAGGTGAAGTTGCCGCCTTGCTTCTGAATCGTCTCGGCTTCGTTGGCGTACGCGTTCGACTGAATGGTGTTGTAAATCCACGCCGGGTCCGCGTTAAACGAAAGCTCCACGCGATGCCGCGCCGAAGGTGCCCACGTTAGCTTGAGCCGAGGATAGGCCCCGTAAAACTCCCGCGTCGCGTGTTGGATGTTAAGCGGTGTACCCGGCACCAGCGCCTGCGCGGTGTAGCGAAGCTCCGTCGAGATGTAAAACCACAGCTTCTGCTTTACGATCGGCCCGCTCACGTTCAGGTTGAACTGATACTGAGCGTTCGGTGGCCTCGGGTCGCTCTGGTCGAGCAGTCGCCCTTCATACAGTTGCGTGCCTGCCCGCGAGCCCGACGACAGCTTCTGATGATTGAGGTAGAAGCTCGTGTCGACAGCAAACTTGTCCGAGCCACGCTTCGTCACCAAGTTGATGACGCCACCGAGCGAGTTGTACTGTGCGTCAATGGCGAGCAGGCTGGTATCGACCTGACCGATGGCGTCGAAGTTGAAGTTCGACGAAAAGGTGTTTGAAACCGGATCGGTGATGTCGAGTCCGTCGACCAAATAGCGATTGTGCCGAAGCGAGCCGCCTGCCATGACCGGATTGCCACCACCAACGACTCCGGGGAGCTGTTGAACGATGTTTTGGTAGCTGCGGCCCGTCGCGATCTTGCCTTGCTGCTCAGCGGTGAGAACCCGGCCTGTCGACACTTTTTCGCTGTCGATGCGGGCGCGCTCCTCGAAGATTTTGGTCGTTTCGCCTTGGGCTAGCTCGGCGGCGAAGTCGAGCTTCAGCGTCCGCGTCTCACCGAGCTGGAGCTTGACCCGTCGCTTGAGCGGCTGCAGTCCCTCATACTCGATGGTGACCTCGTAAGTCCCGTGCGGAATCGACAGAAAGTCGAAGCGCCCGTCATCGTCGGTGATGACCACCTTGCTACCACCGATCATCGCGTCCGAACGAACCGTGACCTTGGCACCAGGCATCGGTACGCCCGTCCCCGCTTCGAGGACCGTACCTTGCAAACGAGCGTTCTGCTCACCCACGGCATACGCGGACGGCTCGACCACCGCTGGGACGACGCAGAGCGCGGTCAGAAAAAAGAGTCGCTGCGCAAACAGCCGTCGCATACGCATTTAGTTCCCCGCAACCTGGCTAGAGGCAAACGGACAGTTCACCTCAGTGGGAACGCCGCTCGCATCGACTGTTACCGTCTGACAAGGCAGGCAGCTCAGAAGCGCGCCGTTTGCCTTCGCATTCTTATAAGCCGCATCGTTTCCATCGGGCGGCGGTGCCACGGCCTGTCCGGTAAGCACGCGCTCCTCGCAGATCGGCGAATAAGTGCCTTTCGGCAGATCGGCAAAGACCCCCGGCACCACAATCTGTATGGGTGTCGCAGTCGCCGCTGGGGCCGCTTCTTTATAGACCTTATAGAGCGGCATCGTCACGAAGGTCTTCCCGTCCGTAGCCAACGGCACCGGCCCCATATCGAGATACGGCACGATCAACTGGTTATAAAAGCCGAGCTGCACCGGCAGTCGCGCTGGCGGCGCGGTATTGGGCGTCAGCGCTGGATCCACCACCTGATAGAGCCGATACTCTCGCGACACCACCGTCAGGTCTTTGCCGATGCGACCGGTCGCGGTATCGAAGCGCTTCACGGACTGACACGGCAGCGTGCTCGGCGCGGAAAGATGGATGACCTCGACGACCGCGCTGTAGTTGCCCTTGCGACCGGGCTTGCCGCTATTGGCCGAGAGCAGCTCGGGGATGTCGGCAAAAAGTGGGTACTGGCGGTCCTTGCGAATCAGGTCGAGCCGCTCGTCGAACGGCTCATCGCTCGTCGCGGTACACGGACCATCGAAGAAATAGACCTGACCCACGCTGGTGATGTCGAGCGGGTTCCGCTTGCCATCCGTCCAGAACGGCGACGTGCCACTGAACGTCGAGGACACCTTGGCCGTGGTATCGCCCGAGCGGGTGGTCGCAAACACCGTATACGGCACCTTGGGCCAGTCACCAAGCTTGTTTCCGACGGCACGCAGCCGATCGATGGTCTTTACCCCGGGAATGAAGTTCTGGGCGTAGACAACTCCGGCCAGAAACTCTCCATCGTCGGGATAAGGGCTGCACGCAGCGGCAAGTGATGCCACCGCAGCGACGGTAATCAGTCGGGCGGTGGCGGACAAACGGAACAAGTCAGTCGAGACGACGGCTCGTTTGGATAGCATGGCGGCGCGAATATTCCTGCGATGGCCGTCCGCTTTCAAGCTTTTCCCACACGCCCCCACGCCTGCTCTGCCCTGGATCGTCTGTTTCCAGGTCAAACAGCGCTGGCTGCCGCCCCAAACCGGATCGTGTCATCAAGAAAAGCTGAATGGGTTCCCCAAAGCCCGGAAAAGTGGGCCGGCTCGGCCTACTGACAGCGCAGCGGCTGCTTCCACTTGAGCCACAGCCCGCCGAAGTTCGAGTTGACCCTGGTTTGAACCCAGGTTCGATTGGGAAGCCGAACATCGACCGCTAGGTTCACCGGATGATCGATCTCGTACTGTAGCGCCTGGTCATCACCAAGCAACGCCATCTTGTTGGTCACGCGGAGATCCCTCACTGCGGTGATGTCTTTGACGGGGATGGGACTGGAAGCTTTCGGATCGCCCGTCTCAAAAGACACCCAAGCCACATGATTCTGGGCGCAGCTACCAATCGACCCATCGCCATTTACATCATGAACTGCGACCAACTGCTTTGGAATCGAGGATCCCTCCCCATCGAAGCCAATCGGCGGACAGCCGTTGTAGAAGGAGTACTGTCCGGGGTCGCTCCCCCACAGTACCTGATAACTCCAAGACGCCGGCTGTGCGCGATTTGCGAGAACCATCACCCAATAGTTCTTGCGCTCCGGATCATCACAGTCATCCGCAACGAGGCGATTGCACGACTTAGGAAGCGGACCGGTGTAGGAATAGAAGTCTTGCTGAGCCTCGCCCAGACCACTCTCTGCGGGACAGCCCATGGGCAAGCGCCGACTGGCATCCGCATTTTTGGCTTGGGCATCCGCGACGATGCCGATGTACTCGATCAACTTCTGGGCACACTCTGTTACCACCAGATCTTCATGTACGAAACCATCGCAGTTGCTATCAGCACCGTTGCACTGCTCGGGAAGTCGCCGTTGTGCATCGGTACAAACGGAAGCGGAAGGAACAGCGCGGGGATCTTCTGTCTGCCAAGAGTTCTCCATTCCGCCAACGGCTTCGGACCCGCAGCCGCAAAGAACTCCGAAGATCGAAAAGGGAAGCAGGTTGCGAAAAATACCAAGCCAATTCTGG
>CALLYL010000353.1 GCA_937859535.1 uncultured Myxococcales bacterium | reverse complement strand
AGCCTGGTCAGCGGCACTGGTGGCGATCCAATGGCACCTGGATCGCGCTGTGCCCCGCTTGCCACAAGCTGTACGCAGCCAGAAGGCCGGTCGCGCTCGGAGCCATGCGGATACATGACGAGGACAGCCCCCTCGCAGCGCCGCAACTACGCAAAGCACCGCAGCCGAAGTGAGCACCACTCTCAGAAGGAGAGACGAACGTGGGGACGACGATAGATGTCTGAGCACACACCCATCGAGAAGTTTGGCGTCCGGCTGGAGCGATTGCTGCGCGACCATCAGCGAAGTCAGGCTTGGCTTGTGCAGCATTCAAAGCTGACTTCCTCAGTCGTGTCGCGGCTGGTTCGCGGCGATCGGCTGCCAACGCCTGAGCATGTTGCGGCGATAGCTCCTCTGTTCGCTATGTCTGCGTCCCAAATGGTGGTCGGCACCGATGCAGAGAGCCGCATCGCGGAGGCCAGCCAGTTCGTGACTAGGGCGCACTTTGAGTCGGTACATCGCCAGTTGGTAGACGCTGAGTCTGAAATCGAGCTTTTGGAAGTCCAAATGACCCGAATCCGCAACGAAAAGCATCACGTTCTTGACGTTGCTACCAGCCGTGAGCGCGAGCTGTCCGCACAGATCGCGGAGGTCGAGCATCAGCTTCAGCAGTCGAAGGCACAGCTAGCCGATTGTCAGAAGAAGAGAAATCAAGCAGTCGAGGCGCTCTGTGAGGCCGTGACCGATTTGGCGGTGCTTTCCGCCAAACTCGCGGAAATTCAAACCGCAGCCGAAGAAGGGGACCGTGCGCGACTACAGGCTGCGCTGGCTGGCTGGGCATCCATTGGCAAGCGCACCGCAGTCGAATATCTGGACAAGCAGAGGGAGCGATGACAATGGACAGGAGGCTGTGTCCGGTCTGCAAGAAGAACCGGCTGAAGGGGAAGCAGCGAGCTTGCAGCTCGGCGTGTCGGTCAGCGAAGTATCGGGAGGCACGGAAACACCGCGAAGAGAGCGTCAAGAGGGTTGTGCGCTCGCGCGGGCGAGAACCGTTGGCAGCAGAACCGCAGGGCTTGCAAGAGCGACTGCTGACGATTGAGGAAATGGTGCGGGCTGCGGTGGCGGAGTTGCGTGCGCAGCCGCATCGGTCGGCAACTCCTCCGCGCATCGACATGCGGGATCAGGTTCTCGCGCAAGCGCCCAAAGGGGCCATCGGCTACAGGCTTGTGCTTGCACACCGCGATGCAAGCCTGCCGCCACAGCTCATCCCGCGCCGCAGAGCGTATTCACTCACTCCGTTTGAATATCCCGACGATCTGCGACTCTGTGATGGCTGCTGGTATCAGATCGTCTGGACTGATTCCCAAGGCCACAGAATCCGCACAGTGCGTAGCGAACAGATTCCGGGCCTCTGCTTTGTCATCGGTCCCTGCGGAAGCACCTCCGCCGAGTAACTGAGAAAGGAGCGATAGGCGATGTCGAAAGAAGAGACCTTCGAGGAGCTGTGGGCGGATGCGGTGAAGAAGATCCCTCCCTTCCCATGGGATGATCCGAAAAAGAGCGATGACGAGCGCTGGGCGGAATACGAAAAGCGCTTCGACCGCATCATTCTGCCGCCGCCGTATCCCGACGATCCGAAAGAGGGGGAGTACGAACGGATTCCGGGTTCCTTTGAGTTGCCGATCAGAGGCTATCCCGGCTGGCGAATGGGGTTTGTGCCGAAAGGAACGATCATCATGCCCCAGCCACAAACCGCCTCCGAGCCCAAGAATCGCTGAAGAGTAACGGGCTTGCAACCACGCGAAACGGCGGTGATAGCGACCGGTGTAAGCCGGGATCGGTTTGGCCTCGGTCCGCGCCGTTGGCCATTGGGTCAACATTGCCCACTCATTGCCCAGCGCCTCGTCTTGCTGTAGCTGACCAAGCAAACTGTCGGGGCAATGGAGGCAAAACGAATGACCATGTACGAAGAAACAATCAACGTCCCACTTACCCAGCCCCGACAAAACGAAAGCCAGATCGAAGTTCGCGAGCCGCTCGAACTGCGGGTCGAGTCCGGAGGGCACCGGATTCACCTACGGGTTCCGTTGATACTGTTCGCCTACCCGGCACACAACACTCCCGAAGCGCGTGGGCTTGCCCTCGTCACGATCATCGCATCCGCTGAGACTGTCCTGCGGGAATGTTTCCACGAACCTCCGATCATTACACACTCATCGCTTCCGGCGATATCCTGGCGGACTATTGGTGCGAGGCCGATCGAGGTGTCGCGGTCCAGCTTGCGGGCTTTTCAGACGACTTTGCGCAACCTGCTTGGGATTTCATGATGCCATGCGGATACGTGACGACGAGAGCCCGCTTGCAGCGGGAATAGAGCTGCACCCAAGGAGAAAGGGATGATCACCCACTGTTCCCAGTGTCAGGAACCCCTTCCGGTGTCCGCTCGCGGCCCTGCTCTGCAAGCCGCGAACTCCAACGGCATCCCCGATCGGCTCGTCGCGCAGTGCATCCCGTGTACGGCCAAAGGGAGTCGGGAGGTGCGGACGGCGCTGCTCATCGAGGCGTGGGACAGGTTCACCGCGCGTCAGATTCCCCCGAGGGTTTCACATCCTCTGCTCTTTTCGTTCGAGGCGCGCAAGGGCGGTTCCGCGAGTCTCCTTTTACTGACCGACGACTTGCGCAGTGAATTGAAGATCGAAGCCGAGTTAGCAGACATCCGTGAAGCCGGAATGCAGCCCGTCGTCCTCGCACTGTTCACACCAGGACGCTCGCCCCTGTACGTCGTGAAGGGATACAAGCCGCCCGTTTCCACGCCTCTCCCCAGAGGGTCGGGTCATAGTTAAGGAAGATCGGATTGCCACCAGCCAGCGATCGGCGAACGGTCCAAACAGTTCCTGGGCCTGCGCGCTCGCTCATCGGCTGGACCCCGCGTTGGCTCGGAGGTCGAACCGCCCCGCTTGACCTACGCCGTCCGCTGCGGTACGGAGACCGTACCCGCCGCACCTAAGGGGTGTTGGATGGCGAAGAACCGATGGTCAGAAGAACAAATCCGTCCCCGAAATGACGGGACTTGCGTGCGCTGTGACATGTAACAGGAGGCGTGGGACACTTTGCCTCCTCGAAATAGGAACACGGTGATTCACATGAAAGAGTTTCTTGGGTTCGCTTGCTTCAGCTTGTTCTCTGTGGCCTCCGCAGGAATTGTTAGGGCAACACCTATGGAAGAGGCCATTTCTTCACCCGATAAAATGGTCGCTACGATTAAGGATACCCTCCCCGAAATAAATGATGCCACTCTTAGGAAGATCCTACAAGATCGCAAGGAAGCCTCTGAAGAATTGCAAGCCTTATTGAGGAACTCCTTCATTGATGGCTTTTTTCAAGCGACCAGCGATAAATCCATTAAAGATGTTAAGTTCAATCTCTACAAAGATGGAGAAAATTTTGGGCAAGTAAACGTTGAAAGCTATCATGCAGTCAAAGATGCTGCAAGCGGAGGACTCGAAATTGTGCTAAACATAAACACTCAGAAGGATCGATTCTCAAAATATGACTGGAAACAATCGATCTGGACGAACTATGCAAGCACAGACGGCGAAGTGCGCGCTTATATTGATCCAGAGATCCCGGATGAACCAAAGGGAGAATGTATAAGACCATTCTATTGGACCGAGAAAGAACACAGCGTCAATCCTAAACGGTTTTCTGATGCCCCAAGTCGTCCCTTTTCCATACTTCCAATAAAAATGACAGATGGCAGAACAACCAATCAGCTTTGGTGGAATGCAGAATTGAGTTTGTATGGCATCAATGGGGCAACCGAAACCAGATTACTAACTCTGCACTATGGATTTGACTTGATTAAAAACGGCAATAATGCTTATGTGAAAATGGATTCACTGAGACAACAAAGCAAAACAAGCCTTAATTTTCGACGTTCTCTATACCAATTCCTGAAGAAATATGGTGCCAAATGTTGAATAAAATCTGGTTATTACCAGGTGCGATACTAACTTTGCTTTTTGCTCTCATTGCAGTTTATGTCATCAAGAATTTGTCCCCAAGCCCTATTACTCAGGTTTCTGACAAAGGTTCATCCGTGGCAAAGCCTGAGGTCAAGAACGAGCCAAAGCCTGAGGTCAAGAACGAGCCAATGCCTGAGGTCAAGAACGAGCCAATGCCTGAGGTCAAGAACGAGCCAATGCCTGAG
>CALLYL010000352.1 GCA_937859535.1 uncultured Myxococcales bacterium | reverse complement strand
CCGACCCAGACTGGGCTGCTCCAGATCAACCGAGCGGCTAATCAGCTTGTGTCCGTGCTCTCGACCCTGAACCTGTCCGCCGCGCAGTACGCGGCCTCGTGGCAGAAGGTCTTTGGCGCTCCATCGACCACGGTGTCCGATCCGCATCTTGGCACTCCGGTGATCGGGGCTCCGAACGGTGCCAATAACGTCCTCTCTGTTGCTTTTGTTCCCAATGCGGTGAAGAACGACCGTGCGATGCGGATTCGGATTACCGCCACAGCCGGGAACATTGGCGTTACGACCGACCTCGTCACTGTCACCTTCGCCTCGGAGTGGAAGGATTCGAGCGGCAACCCGATCATCCCTTCTCTTGTGGCAAGTCAGGGACTCTTCGCATCCGGTATTTCGTCGCTTGGCTTCACACTCCAGACCGATCAGGGCATCGGCGGAGGCACGTCGAAAGACTTCTCGATCATCGTGAGTGGAGGCGCAAGTGCCAACACCATTACTTGATGAAGTCAAAAAGCTAACCTCTGATCCGGGTGCACGTCGTTTGGCTCAATACTTGGACGGACTGACGGCTCGGATCGATGTGTGTTGTCCACCAACCCCAGTGCCGGTGCCGCTGAAGCCGGACACCAAACCAGAGGAGAAGTAAGATGAGGCTCGCTATCCTGTCTCTGTTGTGCCTGCTCACCGCATGTTTCACTGAGCCCCCCGCCGACCGTGTGTGGAGGTGCTCTGTGGAACAACCACTCTGCCCAGAAGGTCAGACGTGCGTGAATGACTGGTGCGCCAAAGATGGGATAGCGACGCCCGATCTGGCATCCAGCTCCGACGGAATGCAGGATATGTCTATGGTGAAACCATGCGCGGATGGCTTTCCGCTTGGCACTCAGGGGGTGTGGGCTTGTCGGGGCAAGTTCTCGCCAACTACATCAGTAGCCACAGCACTTTGTCAAAACGGCTACAAGCTCTGTGCAGATGGTTCCAGAATTACAGATGCAGAATGCAGCAACGCAACCATCAAAGGCTTCTTCTTTGCAGATGTTCCGGCGCAAGGCTCGACCGGGTCCGTCGCGAAGTGTGCGCAAGGCGGCGTTGGGAATGGGAGTATGTGGTTTGGATGCGGCTGGTATCAAGGTACTCGCTCGCCGAGCGAAAGAACGCAGCTCCCCTGTAAGAACCTACCGCTCATCACCTATTGCGACCCGCTCAACAACTTCACTTGCAACTTCACCGATTTACGTCTCGACGCGCAGAAGATGGATGACGCTCGCAACGGCGTGCTCTGTTGCCCACCGTAGAATAACGAACCCAGGTGATTCGGGGGGATCGCATGGAACAGACAACACGACTGAACCTGCTAGAAGAATATGGTAGGCAACTGGCTCGCCTACACTACCATCGAGGTCAAGCATACTCTCCAGCCATCGAAGGCAGAGTGCGTGAAATTCGCGTACTGCTCAAAAGGGAACACGCAGGAAGCGACCCCGCTGATCCGCTCGCGAGGATGTTCGAGTCGCTGGATCATGTCTTTCGAGTCGTATTACTGCGTCCTACCAACGCTCCATTTTCTGTGCAAGCATGCGCTGGTGCAGATGTCGAATACTACCGCGTAGTGATTGATGAAGACGGGGAAATCCGTAACGCCACCAGGCTGACAAATCAAGCGTCCGCCATTGAGACGGCGGAAAATTGGTACTATCTGGTAGCTGGGATCGGTTTGACTGTAACGCTACTCGCTGTCCTTGAATCCGGTCAGATCATCAAGTGCGGAGCCCGCAAAGTCACCTAATTCGATTGGTTCGGGGGAACCATGACCAAAGAAGAAGTCGATTTCATTGTAGCCCTAATCTGCGCTCGTCTCGGGTTCGTCAGCGGGGGACGCGGGGAACGCGGTCGAGACGGTCGCCCAGGAGAACAGGGACTCCCAGGAGTGCAAGGCGCGAGAGGCGCACCAGGGTTCGCTGGCGAACGGGGAGCGCCTGGCATCCAGGGGCCGAAAGGCGACCCCGGCCTGCCTGGACTCCCAGGTGAGCGAGGCGACAAGGGCGACCCTGGCGACAACGGGCCACCAGGAGCCAAAGGCGACAAGGGCGACCCTGGCAACGATGGCTTGCCGGGACTGCCGGGAGCAACTGGCCCAAAAGGAGACAAAGGTGATCCGGGGCCGCTGTGGCCCGATGTCTTTGTGGTGTCGTCCGGCGCGACCGCTCCGTTCTACTCCTCCGTGCAGGCTGCGATTGATGCGGCGGTATCTGGCGGCGAACGAACCGAAGCAGACCCCGCGCTGGTTCTGATCTTGCCCGGTGACTACACCGAGGATGTCGCGCTGAAGAAGCATGTCGCGCTGCTGGGACTCGATCGACTGAGCCAATTCTCGACGATCATTCGTGGGCAGATGACGTGCTCCCTTACGCTGGAGGGAGGAGTCCGCGAGAAGACCTTCGCGACGGTTGCCGGGCTCTGCATCTTTCCGCCCGGTGGCAAGACAGCGGGGATCTACTTCACCGGCGCAAACAGCCAGAAGCTCATCCTCACCGACGTTGCGATCGAGGGCTCCGTTCCCGCAATACTCGCAGACAACACCTTCACCGTTGGAACCGGAACCAGCCAGATCCTTGTCACAGACTGCCGACTCCGCTCCACCAACGTGCTTGAGCCCGCGCTCCGCGTGAAGTCTGGTGCCGTCGAAGCGAACCGCACAGACCTCTGGAATCGGCCTCCGGTTGGTGCGACCAGCTCACCCAATGTGATGGTGTTGGGACCGAGCGTGGCGCAGTCCCAAACCTGTACCGCCGCCCTGACCGATTGCAACATCGAGGGCAACGTACAGATCGACAGCTCACTCAGCACAGCCATCGCAGCGGGCTCCGTCGGACTCTCTCTGCTCCGCTGCACCCAATTCATCATCAACAGCACGGCTGTACCGATTCGATTCGTTCTGGTGAATCCAAACGCCACGGCAGGAGTCACCGCGCTCGCCGTTGTCCTTTCAGTCTTCCGTGCCACCGCATGGACCTCGGGTACTGCGATGATTTTTGGGAATGCTGGGGGCTCCATTCCAGTCATCAGCCGACTCAATTCATTCAGAGCCGACACAGGAATCATTGTTGCCAACCTCACCGGAGGATCTGCGGTGAATACGGTGATGGGGGCAGTATGATCATCGTAGAAGCGTGGGCGTCCTTCGTGCGGTTGAGTGAAGCGCTGTCCCTGGCGATAGCACAGTGCGAAAATGGACCCAAAGTGCGAGAGGGACTTAACAATGCCGTCTGGGAGCACCTTCAAATATATCGGAAACTACCGGGTCTGCAAGACCAGCAAGAGTTGCTATTCGCCTTTGCAGGCATTGAATCAATCTTTATGGAGCTGCTCCATTCTCTGGGGGGTCGGCACAATCTTTCGGATCATCGCTACCAAGTAGTAGGCCAAAACACTGCGCGTTTCAAGGTGGTGCTCAGTCACACCTCAGACCGCAGCGTCCTGTGGGTCTTTGAGACAATCAAAAAGGTCTATGCGGTGCGGCTCGCCCAAGCTTGGGTACAAGCGTTCGAGAAGAAAGACCCCGATACCAAAGTGAAACTTCTTGCCATTCAGAAGGATGGCACAGTGAGGGATTGCCCCTCTATTTGGCAAGGAGGGAAGTCACCATGACAGCTCATACAGCAACCTTCGACCACGACACCAAGCTGCGAGCGAGGGACTATGTGGAACGATTGCAGCAAGAGAGTCTTGCACGTAGCGCATCAGGGAGTCATGCGGATGTCCTTGGCTACTGGCGCGCACGGAGCGGCATGTATCGACATCTCGCTGCGGTGGTTGTAACGGCCGTCAAGAGTCGGATGAGCGATGGCGAGCGCTGGAGCCTAGAGCGATTCCGTCAGGACTTACTCAATCGCACCGCAGAACCGGCCAGTCGCGCTGAGTTTCAGCGATGGTTTGATCATCGTCACGGCATGCTGCGGAACATCACCCGCAGGCTCTGGCAGCTTGCAACGGAGCAAGAACCGCCCCTCGCGGGACTGTGGCTTGCGCTGGAAGCGCAGCCCAATCCTGACTTTGAATCGGGCACCCACAATGGCTCGATCTCGATTCCGCTGAAATGGCACTCGATCGCGGACATCGCCGACGGACGGCGACGTGTCTTAGATTTCATCAAGTACAACCAGCTCGGTGGGGGCAACTTCGTAGGCAAAGCCGGACAGATTGCTCGCAACGGCGAGCCATGGGTGCAGATCTCCTATAACGGTCGGATCTGGAAAGGCTGGGAGTTCGACTCGAAAGCAGAAGTCGATGAAAAAGGGAATCCTATCTCTCAAGTGGACGAACAGTCCCAGTCGAAGCCGCAGTCGTTCAAGTTTGAAGTATTGGCGGGTGGTGGCTGGGCCAGCAACTCACAGCGGTATGAGACTCCCGATCAAGCGCAGAGTGCGGCACGGGAACTGTCTAGTCGATGGATGGCGGTCGAAGATTGGCGGGTTGTACCGAGTGACGAGCCGCCAAACCAACAATCCAAGCTCGTCGTGATCCAGGTCGGGGACAAACCACCCGTCACTCCGGTTGCTCCTCCTACTCAGCCCCAGGAAGAGAACGTGCTGCGGTATTCGCTCCAGATCCGGGGGCGTTGGGGGAGAAAGCGGACAGACGACTTTCTGAGCGTTGATCTTGCAAAGAGAGTCGATCCGAAAGCGCCGTGGGCACTGACCACCTTGCAGCTCATGATGTTCAACAAGGTTCGCGAGCTGGCAGTGCAGCCGGGGGCGAGACTGAAGCTCGTTGAATCGCCAATGACGATCTCCTCGGATGGGACTGAGCGGTTCCTATTGGGCTCGGACAGGACGCTGCACGAGGAAGTCCTGAAGTGATCAAGTCTCGGTTGGTAACTGCCTCGGGAGTGGATTGAGACGGTCCACCGCGCTCTTGAAATCCAAACCGACCACAAAGGGGGGAATCAATGAGTCCATACGATGAACGAGACACAGCAGAAATCAGAATGATGCGAGCCATCACGGAACTGAACCATCGCATCCTGATGACTCCTTCACCCGAGCTGCGGACAGTTCTCCGCAGCGCCGCCAGCAACCTGCGGAGCGAGCTGATCCTTCTGATTCAGGCCATCCCGATCTTCGATGAGGAAGATGCCATCCGGGTGCAGGCCGCTCATGGTGGGCCACTGACTCCGATGATGATCGGCTCGGCGTAGGGACATCATGTTCTTGCGGCACTGCATCCATTGCTCGAAGGACTACGACGCCGATGAGCAGTCCCCCTTCTGTCCTCACAGAGCACTCCCGCAATTTCGAGTCACCGAGCGAGTCGTGATCGAACCCAATACCTGTGTCCGCTGCGGAAACTGGGCGTGGGGCCAGCATCACCGGCAGCTCGATCCGACAGGATGGAAGCGGATGGATAAGGGCGAACTGGTGCACCACCCCGACTGTCCAGAGCAGCGTGCAACGAAGAAGGGACTCGGAATCCCCCCAAGTTGAAAGGAAAGAACCATGGAAGAAGTAACAGAGCCAGAACACCTCAGACCGGCTCCTGAAACCACTCCGCCCACATTCACGGTTTCGCTGACCGTCCTGCCAGAGCAGACAAGGTCACACATTTCTGTGGATCTGAATTTTCAGCCGGATACGGTCGCGATGGAGATTGTGGTGACGCGGGGAGTCTTCAAACCCGAAAACACCGGCCATGCCAATGCCTATTTGCGGGACGGCGGAGCGCAACAGATCCGGACCGCGATGCGGCAGTTTCAGGACTTCGTTGCAAGGCTAGAGATATGACGGCCCGGCTCAATGTTGCCGCCGCTGTTGCAGAGATCAGGAAGCGGCTCAGCATCACCCAAGTCGCTCTCGCTCGACTCATCGGGGTTCACCCAATGACGATTTCTCGCTGGGAGCGCGACGAACTACGGGTCGGCCCCTGGCACCGGCAGTTGCTCATAGCGCTCGTGTCCGCGCAGCCGAGAGACAACTTAGAGCAGCGACTTTCGGAGACAAGCTCGAATCCGGTGCTGGTGCTCGCGCATCTTCTGAGTGACTCAATCGCCCCCAACGCAGCACAGCGTTCGCCGGTTGTCCCTCCGCCACCATCCCCTCCGCTTCGTTTACCCGCTTCTCGACAAGCCACAACCGTCGCTTCCCGCAGACTGTCTGGCACAGCCTTGGAATTGGCTCAGGCACAAGCTCAGCCAAGGCGAAGCATCCCCCCCGTGCCCGACGAATCAGTGACCCGGTTTTCGCTTCTCGACACCGATGATTAGTCGAGCAGACGATTTGATACTCTCGTTGTCTGAGAGGGCAAGAAAAGTTTGGCCAGGTAGCACGCCGTAAACACGATCTGCATCTTGGCAGGAACCAGCCAGAACTCCCCCCGATCGGATGACCACTAGCTTGCACAGCACGTGCCCTAGCACATCGCGGAAAATACGCAAGAGGCTTGATTAGTACAACGGGGACCGATGGGTACGGCTCGGTCCCCAACACCCAGATATTCAGCTTGACTCAGTGATTTGTCATCGCGGGTCAGGAGTCGCCTACACTGCGCTTCGGGTTCGTGGGAAACTTGCTCTACTTCCAAATCTCACTACTTGGTCGAATGCCAAATAGTTAAGAGCTTGCACAGCCTGAGTCATTGTGAACCGCATCAATAGCAGGAATGAGTAACTCAGCTCTTCTTGTAAAGCAGTGCACCTAACGGAGAAACCGGAGATCCTCCCGCAGCTATGATAACTTGATCTTGAGCGGATTGTCCTGGAAGCCCCGGTAATTGGCTCTGAAACATCGTCCCCTGTGTGGCTGGGAGTGCCAAATGAGACCCATGGGGCCTAGTCTCGATCATCGAGGGGGTGTTTTTGACATCTGGGGACACAGACGAAATATTGCCCTCATTGTCAAGAAGACAATCATGTAGTTCATTTGGATCAATTGACTCTATTAGTAAATTGGCTTTTGATGTCCGATCCATTCCGCTACTGAATTTACCCTTGATTTCTGGGTAATAATCTAAGACAAAAGCCTCAAATTCGGAATCGGTCTTAAACTTTTTTAGTTGTTCACGATTGAGTTGTCGAACACCTTTCGTTCGCATAGTTTGAGCCTTCTAACGCCGTGGTCCAAAGCTGAAAAGGATCCGATCGGTTGCGACCCACGTTGATGGGGTGTTTCAGTGCCACGTTCAGGGAAGTCGGAGTCGAGCGGGCGATGGCAGGGGCCACTAGCCGCCGCCCTTGACGGTTAGATGCAGGTAGTACTCGCCGTGGCGGTGCCCGTGCCACCGGCTCCGACCGCACTGACTATGCAGTGCTCACCCGCAATGCCGACCGGAAGTTGAGTTGAGCCCGAACAATCGAGGGCACCAGAACCAACAACGGTTCCCGTGCATGAGTATGTGCATGAAGTCGCTCCGGTACAGTTCCATGTCACTTGGGCATTCCCGCCGCATGCCGGGCGCGAACCAAATGAGACACTGCACCGTGGCGGTGGTGGAATGCAGTAGGTACTGACCGAAACAGTGGCTGTACCACCTGCGCCGGATGCGACAAGCGAGCAGTGCTCACCCGTAGCGTCCAGCGGAAGTTCCGCCGATCCCGAACAAGCTCCGGAACCACTTCCTGTCCAAGTGCCCGTGCATGAGTACGTGCAAGATGTCGCATTCGTGCAGTTCCAACTGACCGTCGTATTGGGTCCACACGCCATCGGCGGGGAAAAGCTGGCGCTGCAAGTGGGCCGCATGCACAGGGTCGGGTCGTCAACTACGCCGTTGCAGTCGTTGTCCAGTCCGTCTCCACACACCTCGGGACTGGCAGTAACGACCTGTTCACAGACGGGAAGACCAGAGGTGCACGATATCAAACCGGATGCGCACACACCGGACTTGCCAGGCAAACTGCATTTGCCGCCAGCAATGCAGTTTGCTCGGCAGGTAGTGGCATTATTGTCGGTCGTGTAACAGCTACCGCGGCAGCAACTGGAGTCATAATCGTAGCTTGTGGGAGAATATCCAGTTGGGCAGCCGAGACCGCAAGTTCCAAAACTCGTTCCAGAATTCGGCTCACATGTAACAGCATTAGAGTCTGTGGTCCAGCAGCCGAAACTACCACAACAAGAAGACGAGAAGTAATAGCCAGAAGGATGATAACCAGCCGGGCAGCTCCCTCCACATTGAGATAAAGCGGAAACCAACTCTGCAATCGGCTCCGTACTAGTAGCATCTTGCTGTGCCCCACAACCGAGTCCCGCAAGGGCAAATATCTGCGGCAAAAAAAGGAATATTTTTGGCTTCATGCTTTAGAACTCCCGATGTTCTTGTTTTGTTGATTCTCTGAGAGTCGCTGATCGACTTCAGCACTGGTCTTCCCGCCCCATCCAAAATGATCCTTCTTTAGGCGGACAGATTGTGTATGATAATATCCCACCAGATGTCAAGAAGTTCGACGCGGTTAGGACCAGAAAGGATCGGATTGGTCCCAGTACAACGGGCCTGCCGACCTGCGTACATCGGGGCGGTTGGTGGGTCAAGGTGGATGTGATCGGCAAGCTGCGCAGCGGTTGGGCTGGTGCTTTATGATCGATCCTCATTGCCGCACGCGAGTCTGTGCGACGGTGTCGCTGGTTGGCCAGCCAAGCCAAGGAGGAGGGACACCTCTGGACCCAAGCGGAGATTTAGGGCGGGGCGCACTTTTCGGCATGGGCAGGCGATCGGCGTCGGTTGTCCGCGCATCGCTAACTTGGCGAACCTCACGGTACCGCCGACCCGGCACCACCCGTTACCGTCAGCGCAATGCCGATACCGTTGAGGGCTCGCCAGCCCTCCTCCTCCATTCCCCCTTCGCGTACGTTGCGACCCATTGCAAGCGCCTGACTGGTGTACATTGCCCGCACTTCGGGGTTCCCATGCCAATGACGCTCGATTCGTTCATCACTCGCTGGTCG
>CALLYL010000351.1 GCA_937859535.1 uncultured Myxococcales bacterium | reverse complement strand
GGCAGATTCGCTGCCGGGCCTCTTTCACGGCACTGGCTTCGGAAGGAACCGAAACTGTCTGCCCTGCTTCGCGGACCGGGCCCTCGTTTTGGTCGCTGCGCTTGCGCATTGCTGGTTAATTTGAACGATCGGTCAACACTCTGCCAGCTCTTTTTGACCGACCGGTCGATATACAAGGCCTGACAACGAGATAGATGCCACCGCCCCAAGCCGTAAAACAGTCGCCGCCGGGCGCTCATTCCAGGCCATCGCCCGCGCTCTGTTTGGTGTCAAAGGCTTGGTCAAACAGTGCCTCGATGGGCAGGTGCCGCGCCGCCAAGGTCGCCAACGTATCGACATCTTGCTGCTCACTCCATGGAAACGGACCGAGCGGTGTAATGCCACCATGTGAGGCGATCAGCCGCAGGGTGTCCGATTCTTCAGGACCGATGTCAGCGCGGAGTCGGTTCAAGATGACACCGCACACCAGCAGCCCACGCCGTCGCGCTTCCGCCAGTGTGAGCAAGGTGTGATTGATGGTTCCAAGCTGTGTCCGCCCGACCAACAGCAGTCGAGCCCCGAGAGCCAGCGCCAAGTCCGCCACAACAAAGCCCGGTGCGATCGGTACCAGCAGACCACCCGCTCCCTCAATGAGGATGCAATCCCCGGGAAGAGCTCGACACGCCTCGACGAGTCGATCAACGTCGATCCGCTTTCCTTCCGCCGCAGCCGCAGCTTCGGGAGCAACCGGCATCTTGAAGCGCAAATAGGCCGTCTGTGGCTCTTGCAGACCAACCGCCAAGGCCAGTCTCGACGCATCACTGTCGACACTGCGTTCGCAAAGTCCGGTCTCGATCGGCTTATACGGTCGCACCCGCCAGCCCCGTCGAGCCCACGCCCCAAGCAGCGCCACGCTGATCGTGGTCTTGCCCACGCCGGTATCGGTACCCGTCACAAGCACAACGCGCTTCATGCTGCTGGTTCCTCCGGCGTCAGGGCCGCCACCACTTCATCCAGCGCCTGTCGGGTCGCATCGACCAACAGGTGAAGCTCGTCGCGGGTAATGGACAGCGGTGGCATCAGCACCACGACATCGCCCAGCGGTCGCAAGTTGACGCCATGACTCCGCAACTGCTCACAGACCCGCGCACCAACGGCTAGCTCGGGTGAAAATGGTCGCTCACGATCCCGTCCAAGCTCAATTCCAACCATCAGGCCACAGCGACGGATCTCGTGGACATTGGGATGTTGCGCAAACTGTTCACTGAGCCGCTCGGCCAGCGCAGCGATTTTGATGGGCAACGACTCCAGCACCCGCTCCTCCCTGAAAACCGCCAAGCTGGCAAGTGCGGCGGCACAACCGAGCGGATTGCCAGTGAAGGTATGGCCATGGAAAAAGGTCTTCTGCTCACTGCGTCGCCCAAGGAATCGCTTGTACACTGCTTCGGTGGTCAGCGTCGCAGCCAGCGGCAAGTAACCTCCCGAGAGACCCTTGCCGATGCACAGAAAATCCGGTGAGACGTTGACGTGCTCACACGCAAACATCTTGCCGGTACGACCAAATCCGGTCGCTACCTCATCGGCGATCAGCAACACCCCATGCCGATCGCACAGCTCCCGGGCTCGCTGCAAAAATCCGGGCGGCTGAAGCAGCATCCCCGCAGCCCCCTGAATGAGCGGCTCGACCACAAAAGCCGCCAGCTCGTGTCCGTGTTCCGCGAAGGCAGAATCCAGCGCAGACAGCGTCGGCTCCACGCGTTCGGTATGAAACAATAGCGGCGAGAACAGTCGATGGAACAGATCGATTCCACCAACGGAAACAGAGCCCAGTGTGTCGCCGTGATAGGCATTGCGAAGCGCCAAAAATCGCTGCCGCTTGGTGTCGCCGCCGTGCTGGTGAAACTGAAACGCCATCTTCAGCGCAACTTCGACGGCGGTGCTGCCCGAGTCCGAGTAGAACACTCGCTGTAGACCCGGAGGTGCCAGTGCCACGAGCTGCTCTCCGAGCTCGATCGCGGTTGGATGGCTCAGGCCAAGCAGCGTCGAGTGTGACAACGTCGCAAGTTGCTTGGCGATCGCGGCATCAAGCGTCGGGTGCCGGTGGCCGTGAAGGTTTGCCCACAGCGATGATACTCCGTCGAGATAACGTCGCCCGTGCTCATCGATCAGGTAATTGCCATCGCCAGCGATGATCACCAGCGGCTGCCACTCGGACTGTTGGGTGAACGGATGCCACAAAGAGCGAAGATCGCGGGCGGCCCAGCTCGCGCTCGTCGGCGTAGATTCGATGTTCGACGGTAGTGTCATTTTCGCTGTCACATGTCAGGATAGGAGTCTGTGGGTCTGGACTTTCCGCGTCGCTGATTGACGGGGTGAAGTCACCGGGGGCTTGATTGTCACCGTTGGTGCTGCCTCGACCCTGCACACAGGTGTCTACAAGGTGGGCGATGTCGGCAGTGGGGGCACTTTCATCACACTCCGTCCGCCTTCGCAAGAGGTCTTGTCGTCGGAAAATGACAACCGACAAGGCGGCTCCCCCGATAATCGAAATGAAGTAAACTGGCTAATACGCGAGGAGTCTTTATGACCAAGCAATCTGGCCCTGCTCAGCAGGACAAAGACGAGCAAGCATTTCGCTTGGATCACGAAATCGCCCGAAAATACGATCCGGGCATGCTGTCGAAGCTGATCGTTCGCGACTCGGGTCGCGGCGAGCCACTCGATTTGCACACGCGGTCGGCGATGGAACGTCGTCTCGGCGGTAACTTCGGTGGAGTTCGCGTCTATCGAGGCCCACTCGCCGAGGAAGTCACCTCGCGCTATCGCGCCGACGCAGTTACCGTTGGTGGCACCGAAATGATCCTGGTTCGAGAAGGCTGGCAAAGCAACTTCTCGACGGTGCAAGGTGGCGCACTGCTTGCGCACGAACTCACCCACGTCCGTCAGCAGCAGCGCGGCCTGCACTTTCACGGTGCGGGCGATCCGTCGTCGCCGATGGAACGAGAAGCCCACAGCGAGCAAGACGCTTACTCAGCCTCCTTCGGAGCCGAGACGGACAAGCACGCTCACGAGGAATACGGCAAGGATCTCAAAGCGCACATGACCGAAGTCATGAAAGAAGCGCTCAAGCAGTACGAAAAAGAGAACCAGCAGCAGGACTTGCGCTCGAATCCCAACTCGCAGAGCGACTTCGGGATGGCGTAGTCAGCGACGGAGACACATGTCGGATGTGATCGAAAGCAAAGAGCAGTTGCTCATCCGTTACCGCGACAAAGAGCTTCGTGGCTGCACGATCAAGAAGCTATGGCTACAGGGCGTCTCGCTCATCGGAGCCGATCTGAGCGACGTCACCTTCGAGGACTGCTCTCTCGATGAGTCGAACCTCACTGGCGCGACACTAAACCGCACCAAGTTCCTGAGAACGAGTGCGCGCAGCACCAACATGACGTCAGCGACGCTCAATCGAGCGGTGTTCACCGACTGTAACCTCACCGAACTGTGCTTGGAAAAAGCTCTCGTCGAGGGCACCGAGTTTGGGCGCTGCGACATGGACAACCTGCGCGCCGACAAAGCGTACTTTGGCAACTGCTCGCTATTTCCCAACCGCGCCTACGGCATCAAGTTTCGTGGCGCGACATTGATCAAGCTCAAGGTCAGCGTCGAAAACGGTGCCCCTGAGCTGATTCGGGCCCAGCTCTCCGACGCAACGGTGATCGAATGCGAGTTTGTTTCGACGAACCTGTTGCGCGCTGACCTTCGGCGGGCCCTGCTTATCAAATGTAACCTCCATCGAGCACTGCTCCGCGACGCGGTGGTCGATCAATGCACCCTGGTGCAGTGCGTCACGATGGGTGCCGAAATGCCGACTTCTCTCGTCGGTGGATCGGCCCTAAACCAACCGCTGGCGTAGCCCCATGGAGCCGACTTTTTCCCGCGCGTTGTGAGGCAAGGACAACCATGAGCGATCGCATTG
>CALLYL010000350.1 GCA_937859535.1 uncultured Myxococcales bacterium | reverse complement strand
CCCTTTTTGCGTTGGCAGGCGTGGCGCTTTGGCCGGATCGTCGACCACTGTCACCGTCGAATAGGTTCGCACTTGCGGAGGACGGTTGCCTTCCTTGTCCTTCGCGGGCGTTGTCTGCGCCTCGGCATGGCTCGTTACGAGCACGAGCAATCCGACGGCGAGTATGCGATGACGGGACATCATGACGGAACGACCTCTAACAGGATCTCGTGTCGGACGGTGATGTCGCGACCCCTGGCATGGGCCGTGAGTCGATAACGGCCGGGGTGAGCACCGCGAATGGCGACGGGAATTGGGTTCGAGCCGACCGACAGCGAGCCATGCCAAGCGATGTGGCGCTCTGGTATCGCCTGGCCCCCATCGACAAACTCTAGCTCGCCAGGGAGATTGACCTCAAATTCGACATCTTCGACGGAGACATCGGCCACGAAGTCAAGCTGCACGACGGCCACGCGGTGGCTGGGAATCCGAAATGATGCGGCCACGGTTTCTTCGGGGACAAAGACGCGGGCCGTTGTTTCGCGCTGATGTCGTAACGGGACAGTCAGCAGGAACACCACCGCGAAGGCCAGCGTGGCTCCGGCCAGCAGTCGTGGACCACTATCAAGCCCGATTCGCTCGAGACTCCACCATAGCCGAGTCAGGATCGGTAGCTTGGGCGGTGGTTCGGCGTTCAATCGCGCATGCAGCTTGCGCTGGAAATCCGCTGGCAGGACTGTGTTCCGTCCGGCGTCGCGCAGCATCCCAATCGTCTGACGAAGCTCTGTCAGATGGCGTTGGCAGGACGAGCAGCCGGATAGGTGGGCATCGATGGAGGCCCGACTGTCTCGCGACAATTCGCCGCTCGTGAGCGATGGGAGCAGCTTTGTACAGTCAGCGCACTTCATGTTCGTTCTCCATCGACCAAGCAGCCTTTTGCAACCAACAAGGCTCGCAGCGCCTCTCGCCCTCGGTTGAGCCGGGATTTGACGGTACCGACCGGTGTCTCGACGATGGCTGCAACCTCTTCGTAGCTCATCCCTTGGATATCGGCCAGTACCAGCACGCTGCGGTACGCCTCGGGGATCTCACTGAGCGCGCTCCAAAGCTGTGACTTTTGCTCGTGAGCCAATAGTTCGGCTTCGGGATTGCGATCCGCTGTTGCTCCGATGTCGCGATCTGGGGTGATGTCGAGAGGCTGCTCGCGTTTGCGTTCTTTGCTCCGACGACTCTTGGCATGGTCCAAGACGATGTTTCGCACGATTCGAAACATCCAAGTCTGGAGCGAAGACTGAAACCGGAAGCCACCGAGCGATCGATAGATCCGCAGCATGGAGTCCTGGGCGACATCACTGGCTAGCTCTGGATCGCTGACAAAGGCGCGTGAGAAGCTGAGGATCTTGCTCTGATACATCGACATCAAGCGCTCGAACGCGGCGATGTCGCCGAGCTGAGCCTGGCTGATCAGTGCGGCAAGCTCGGGGCCACAGAACATCTCGTCACTCACACGAGGCTCCATTTCGGCTGCTGCTACGGCACGGGTCGGTTCGCGACGGGCAAGGCGCAGGGCTGCATGCATGGGGGCTGGTTAGCGGACGAGCTTTCATCCGGATTCGTTCCAGCCCACGCGAAGGATCTGGCACCGATCGCAACGCGCTGCTGGTCGATCGCGGACGATTGGCCTCACGCAAGGGTGCCCAGATTACCTGCAAAGTGATCAGAAAGCTCGTCAACTGAATCTGTATTTAATGTATTTTGTAATACATTTCGTAGGCTGCGAATTCTGGGGAACAAAACCTGATCGACCTTCGTCAGACCTCACGAAACAGGCTCTCAAGCCCAGAACCGATCAACCGATCACAGGAGGAACCGAACCATGCGTACCAACAATAAGACTGCTCTCACCATTGCGATGGGAATGATGCTTGCCGCTCCGGTGGTGTTTGCCCAGACGGCCGCTGCTCCGGCTCCCGCTGCCGCTGGTGCTGATGCCAAGGCTGGCAAGGCCGAAGTGAAGGCTGGTAACGCCCAGATCGCCGCTGACAAGGCTGCCATCAAGGCGGACAAGGCCGAGGTCAAAGCGGACAAGGCCGAGATCAAGGCCGACAAGAAGGAAATCAAAGAGGACAAGAAGGCCCTCAAGGATGCCCGGGCCGCTGGCGACAAGGACGCTGCCAAGGCTGCCAAGGCCGAGCTGAAGGCTGATGCCAAGGAGCTCAAGGCCGACAAGAAGGAGCTCCACAAAGACAAGATGGAGCTCAACAAGGACAAGAAAGAGCTCAAGCACGACGTCAAGGACGCCAAGCACGACGCCAAAGACGCCAAGCACGACGCCAAAGACGCCAAGCCCGCCAAGTAATCCGTCTCGATTCGGATCTAGTGCAGCGGATCGCCGCGCCGGACCCGAAAGTCCAGATACTCTCCCGTCGAACTTTCATACCGAACATCGACCGCCGCAACCTCTGCTGCGGGCGGACCGACCTTGCACCAGGCAATGAGCGCATCGAGTGCCGCCGATGGTCCTTCGGCGATGAGCTCGACCTCTCCTGTGGGCAAGTTTCGGACAAAGCCGCACAGTCCGAGCACGCGGGCTTCCTCGCTGGCCGATGAACGGTAGTAGACGCCCTGTACCTTGCCGCTGATCCGAAGCTGGACCCGTCGATTGAGCAGCGTGTTTCCCATGGCGAGGCTCCCTTCTAGGCGCTTGGCTTCCGAAAAACAAGCCAAGTCATCTTGGTCCGATTATTCGGTCATCTGATTTTGATTGTGTAATTTGAACAGGGTTATTTTTGATCTATGAGGCAAACTTGTGTGGCGTGCTGGGCATGAGGTTCGTTTTTGCCTCACTGGATGCGGACCTATTCGCCACTGCCACACGGCTTCTTTTCACCAGCAACTGTGTGAATTCTCGTCTGAGATGGCGCTCGTAGGCGTGAATCTGGGGTTCTTGGCACAGATTCCGCAGAAGCGACCCACCAGAGTGCGCGGGCTACACACTCGCCACATCTTTCACACCCAAGTTGATAGGAGAATCACCATGAAGAAGCTTTCCACCCTGTTCGCGTTCGCCTTCGCCCTCTCGCTCGTTGCCCCGGCCTTCGCCGAGGAGAGCGCCAACGCTCCTGCCAAGGACGCCCCGGCCAAGGAAGAGAAGAAGAAGGACGACAAGAAGACTGAGAAGAAGGGCCCTGCCGCTGCTTCCGAAGAGAAGAAGGAAGAAGCTAAGGCCGAGAAGCCCGCCAAGAAGGAAAAGGCCAAGAAGGCCGCCAAGGAAGAGACCAAGTAGTCTCTTTCGTTTGCTTTCGCTGAGTAGCCTAGCTGCTCAGTTGAGGTGAGAGAAAGCCTGCCCCAGCAATGGGGTGGGCTTTTTTTATTTGGGCTTGCGGGTTTTTGGGGTCGCACCGATTCGCAGCTTTCCTCCGGTGTCTTCCTGTGTATGGTATGGCCGGTGAGGCATTGGTTTGTCGCTGGGGTGCTTGTGGCAACGGCGTGCGGTCCACAGGTGGGCTCGCTCAAGTTGTCGGCGTTTGCGCCACACTCGGTTTCTGTCGCTCACGAGGTCGTGATTCCGCTGCTGGCCGATGGAACCGGTGAAGAACCACTGACGTGGGACTGGCGTTCGCGGGAGAACCCGGAACTGACCACTCGCCTCAGCCGTCCGACACTGAGTACCTATAGTGGCGGTCGGGCGCTGTGGCGATTTACTCCACTTGCTACCGATGTTGGACCCTTGGCGATCGAGTTTTCGGCGCAAAGCGGCCCATTGTCCGGTTCGCTGGAGCTGGGGTTCACCATTGAGTCGGGTGGTGATCCTCCGCAGTTTCGCGAGCCGGTCGGGGAGGGCACGACGCTGGATCTGCGAATGATGCCGTGTTCGGCGGTGTCGGTGGTGGTGGAATCAAGCAGTTCGCCGCAGGTGGAACTGTCGCTCGTCAATCCGCCTCCCAATGCCGAAATCCTTCAGACCGACGAACTCGGGGGAAAGTTGGTGTTCTGTCCCTCCATGAGCCAGGCCGCCGCTGAGACGATTTATCCGCTGTTGATTCAGGCCGAGGCGGGTCCGCATCTGGTTCGAAAGAGCTACGTCATCGTCCTGCGGAGATCGCTATGAGTCGTTGGCTCCCATCGCTGCTGATGTGGATGTTCGCTTGCACGCCACCGATGGATCCACTGGCCGATCCCGACCCAGGGCTCGCCGAGTTGGCGATTGTCGAGGTGGCTCCAACGACGCTGCTGCCCGCCTCGTGGCTGGTGATTCGCGGGCGCTCGTTGCCGGGGCCTTCTGACGGGTCACTGTATTTGTGGTTGACCGGGACGAGTAAGCTGCCGGGGGCGGTGCCACGAAACCTCGATGTCCGTCTTCGCGCTGAGTACGTGACTGCCACAGAGGCACAAGTTCGCGTCGATACCGAGGTTCTCCAGCAGCTTGGCGGCAACAGCATCGAGTTCGAGGGGCACGCCAAGGTGGTCGTCGATAGCGCCATTGATCGGCGCGAGCATGTCTCGGAGCCGGTGGCCGCCAAGCTACGAGTCGTGCCGAGCCTGACACCGAAGCTGGATCTCATCGAGCTTTCCGGGCCGCAGCGCATGACGGGCAAGGTCCATCCGAATGATTGGTTGATCGTGCATGGGGATGGTTTCTTGTTTGGCGAGGGCGAGGGCGATACCGTGGCGCTGCTGTCCGGCTGCTTTCTTCCCGAGGGAACCAGTGAGCCGTGCTCGGTCAACGGTCGGGCGGTGAGGGAGGTCGAGCTGCCGGTGCAGCCCCAGCGTCGCTTTGATCGGACCAGCGCGATTTTTCCGTACTCACCGACGATCCATGGAGTGATGCCGGGGAAGTTTTCGGGCACACTGCGGCTTCGCAATCAACCGCCGGGGAGCGCTGCCCGCACGCTGTCGTCATCGCGGACGATATCGGTAGAGCAAGTGCGACCAGAGCTGACAGGGATTTCGCCGAGCGCGGCGAGCCTGGGTCAGTACGTGGAGATGCAGGGGGCGGGGTTTATCGGTGGACAGGCGGGGCAGGCGACGCTGGTGAGACTACAGGGGCAGTTTTCTCTCGAAGGCTCGCCAGTCATGATTCCGGTCGACACCGAGATCGTCGTGAAGTGGCTGCCGCGCTTTCCGAGTGGCCCGGTGGGGCGCTATGTACTCGATGAGA